>NZ_JBTOPV010000023.1:0-276029 GCF_055284355.1 Pseudomonas sp. HP_01
CCCCCCCCCGGCGCGCGGCGGCCCGGGGCCGCCCCCCTCCCCCCCCGCCCCGCCCCCCGCCCCCCCCCCCCCCCCCCCCCCCCCCCCCCCCCCCCCCGCTCCTACAATTGAGGCGCTTCAAGGCGGCTGATCCGCCAGGCTGAAAATCTGCGCCATGGGCTGCCATTTATTCCCCGGCTCGGTCCACGGCGTCGGCTTCTGAAACCGCCACATCAACGCCTCCCATTCCTGCACCTTGGGATGGGCCGCTGACGCCTGATCCATCGCGTCCGCGCTGAAGCCCGGCGCCGTGTCCATGACCATGAACAGCCGCGTGCCTAGCCGCCAGATCTGCATGTCCAGCACGCCCTGGCCGCGCAGGTGCC
Source organism: Pseudomonas sp. HP_01 (assembly GCF_055284355.1). Lineage (NCBI taxonomy): Bacteria > Pseudomonadati > Pseudomonadota > Gammaproteobacteria > Pseudomonadales > Pseudomonadaceae > Pseudomonas > Pseudomonas sp. HP_01. The sequence goes on from NZ_JBTOPV010000023.1 coordinate 366, forward strand.
CGGCAATCTCCGGCCAGATGCGCCGATGCAACTGCTCATACTCGGCAATCAACGCCTCGTCATCGGCCAGGTCCAGGGCCAGACAGAACCGCTGCGCAGCCATGCCGGTACTCATGTCAGTGCCCGGTCAAGGTGGGTATAGCCGCCGTCGACCACCAGCCATTGCCCGGTGGTGTGGGACGCCCGCGGGGACAGCAGAAACAGCACGCTGTCGGCGATCTCCGTGGGCGTGGTCATGCGCTGGCCGAGGGGGATTTTTTCGACGATCTTCGCCAGCTTCGCGTCAGGGTTGTCGAAGCTGGCAATCCAGCGCTCGTACAGCGGCGTCATGACTTCGGCCGGAATCACCGCGTTCACCCTCACGCCATCGCTCAACAAAGACGCCGCCCATTCCCGGGTCAGCGAGAGTTGCGCACCTTTCGACGCGGTGTAGCCGCTGGTGCCGCCCTGACCGGTGAGGGCGGTCTTGGAGCCGATGTTGACGATGGCACCCTTGCTGGCCTTCAGCGCGTCGACGCACAAATGGGCCATGACGTAGTAGTGAATGAGGTTCTTCTCCAGCGACTCGATAAAGGCGCTGCGACCGGCCTCCAGTCCGACGTTGTCATTGACCCCGGCGTTGTTGACCAGCCCGTCGATGCGCCCGAAACGCTCCAGCACCTTGCTCACCGCCGCCGCACATTCGGCCTCGTCGCGCAGCTCGACCTGGACGAACAGGGTCTGCGGCTGGCGTCTGTCCAGCTCGGCGGCCAATTCGGCCGGCAGCGGCTGATTGGCGAAGATCACCGGGATCGCACCTTCTTCGGCCAGCCCCAGCGAGATGGCCGCGCCAATCCCCGAGCCGCCGCCGGTGACGATGATGATTTTGTCTTGCAGGTGCAGATTCATGGGCAGTTTCCTTGCAGGCCATAGAGGCGAATGGCGGCACCGCCGCGCAGCGCGTTTTGCTCATGGACGGAGAGCGTGCTGATGGCGGATTCAAACAGCTGGTGAACGTCGCTGTAGCTGCCGGCGAGCTGACAGACCGGCCAGTCGGAACCGAACATCAGTCTCTGCGGCCCGAACAATTCCAGCGCCAGATAGAAATACGGCAGCAGTTCCACCGGTCGCCAGCGTTGCCAGTCGGCTTCGGTAATCAACCCGGAGAGTTTGCAGGCGACGTGGGGCAGGGCGGCCAGCGGGGCGAGCCGATCGGCCCAGGCGATGGGATCTTCAAGGGACAGGTCGGGTTTGCCGAGGTGATCGAGGATCAAGTGATGCTGATCGTGCCGCCGGCAGAAGTCAGTGGCGGCGTGCAGGTCTTTGTCTTTTATCAGCACGTCGTACGTCAGCCCGTGGGCTTGTAACTGCACCATGCCTCGGGCGAACGCCGGGTCCTGCAAAAACAGCGAGGGCGCCGGTTCGTCCTGGACCAGGTGACGGAGGCCGACCAGTTTTTGCGCGCCTTTATGAGGGTCGCCCCAGCGTGCGAGTTGCACGTCGAGATCATCCGCGCGCAGATCCGCCCAGCCGACCACGCCGAAGATCCACGGATGCTCAGCCGCCTGGGTCAGGAGTGCATCCGTCTCATCGGCACTGTGCCGCGCCTGCACCGCAATGCAGCCGTCGATACCGTGCTGATCGAGCAGCGGTTTCAAATCCCCCGGCAGAAAATCCCGCTGCAACGCGGCATGGCGCTGGTCAATCCAAGGGTAATCCCTGGCTTCGTAAGTCCAGAAATGCTGGTGGGCATCCACCCGCAAGGGCGGTGCCGGAACGCTTGAGTGTCGGGACGACATTGTTGTTGTACTCCGTCCGTTTCATGCCTGGCGCAAGTTCCGCGCGGGCACGCATTTGCAGGAGCCGGCTTGCTGGCGAATACGATGGGCCAGGCGACCCGGCAGCGTCTGAACGCACACATTCGCCAGCAAGCCGGCTCCCACAGAGATTTATGCTCATTTCACGTACGCATACCGCTCCCGCGAAGCGGCCTTCATCTGAATCGAGAAACCCGGTGCGGCCGGCGGCAGATACGCCGCATCGCGAATCACACACGGGTCTTCAAAGTGCTCATGCAGGTGGTCGACGTACTCCACCACCCGACCTTCATGGGTGCCGGCGATGCACAGAAAGTCGATCATCGACAGGTGCTGCACGTACTCGCACAGGCCGACGCCGCCGGCATGGGGACAGACCGGCAGCTGGTATTTGGCAGCCATGAGCATCACCGCCAGCACCTCATTGACCCCGCCGAGGCGGCAGGCGTCGATCTGCACCACGTCGATGGCGCCGCGCATGATCAGTTGCTTGAAGACGATGCGGTTCTGGCACATCTCGCCGGTCGCCACCTTCACCGGGTGGACGCCAAGACGAATCGTGCGATGGCCCTCGACGTCGTCGGGGCTGGTCGGCTCTTCGATGAACCAGGGCTTGGCGAACGCCAGCTCGCGGACCCAGTCGATGGCCTCTTCGACCTCCCAGACCTGATTGGCGTCAATCATCAACTGACGATCCGGCCCCAGCACTTCCCGAGCGATGCGCACGCGGCGAATGTCGTCCTGCAGGTCGCGACCGACCTTGAGTTTGATGTGGGAAAAACCGCCATCGACCGCTTCCTGACACAGTCGGCGCAACTTGTCGTCCGGGTAGCCCAGCCAGCCCGCGGAGGTGGTGTAGCAGGGGTAACCGTCGGCGAGCAGCGTCCGCAGCCGTTGCGCCTTGCCCCCGGCGCGCTCGGTCAGCAGGACCAGGGCTTCGTCCGGCGTCAGGCAGTCGGTGATGTAGCGGAAATCGATGCAGCGCACCAGTTGCTCCGGGGTCATTTCCGCCACCAGTTGCCACACCGGTTTGCCCTCGGACTTGGCCCACAGGTCCCAGGTGGCATTGACCACGGCGCCGGTCGCCAGGTGAATCGCGCCCTTGTCCGGGCCGATCCAGCGTAACTGGCTGTCGCTGGTGACGTGGCGCCAGAACCGGCCCATGTCTTCGGCTATCCACTCCAGCTTCAAGCCGACCATCACGCCGGCCAGTGCATTGATCGCGGCACAACAGATCTCGTTGCCGCGCCCGATGGTGAACGTCAGGCCGTGGCCTTGCAGGGTAGGGTGATCGGTTTCAAGGATAACGTAGGCCGCCGAGTAATCGGGGTCCGGGTTCATCGCGTCGGAGCCGTCGAGCAATTGCGAGGTGGGGAAACGAATGTCTTCAACGCGCAAGGCGGTGATGGTGGTCATGGCGGGTCCCTTTGGCATTGTTATGGGCAGCGCGGTTTGCTTTGGCATTCGGGAAAAATCTGTCTACTTGGCACCCCATGGATCTCCGGGCGATGGAGATCCTTTTAGGAGTGACCGGGGTGGCGCTCCACCTTGCTCGCGAACGCTGTGGATAAGGCAACACGGATGCGCCAGACCCATAGCTTTCGCGACCGTCGTAACCTCCGATTGCTCCTACAGTGGATTTGCGTGTGCCCCGAATTTTGACCCGATGACCTGTAGGAGCAAGGTGGAGCGCCACACCGGTCACTCCTATAGGTCATGCGTCGACAGTAAGCTGCTGCTGTTCACCCAACCCTTCAATCCCCAGACGCATGGTCTGGCCGGCGCGCAGGAACACTGGCTCCGGCTTGATGCCCAGGCCCACGCCCGGCGGCGTGCCGGTGGAAATCACGTCGCCCGGTTGCAGGCTCATGAACTGGCTCAGGTAGCTGACCAGTTTGGGGATCTGAAAAATCATCGTTCGCGTGTTGCCGTTCTGGTAGCGCTTGCCGTCGACTTCCAGCCACAGGTTGAGCTGGTGCGGGTCGGCGATTTCATCGCGGGTCACCAGCCACGGACCGATCGGCCCGAAGGTGTCGCAACCCTTGCCCTTGTCCCAGGTGCCGCCGCGTTCGAGCTGGAATTCACGCTCGGAGACGTCATTGATCACGCAATAACCCGCCACATGTTCCAGCGCATCGGCCTCGTCGATGTAACGACCGCCCTTGCCGATGACCACGCCCAGCTCGACTTCCCAGTCGGTCTTCTTCGAATTGCGCGGGATTTCCACATTGTCGTTGGGGCCGACGATGGCGCTGGTCCACTTGTTGAAAATGATCGGCTCTTTCGGAATGTCGGCGCCGGTTTCAGCGGCGTGGTCGGCGTAGTTGAGGCCGATGCAGATGAACTTGCCGATCTGGCCGACGCAGGGGCCGATACGCGGACTGCCTTCCACCAGCGGCAGGCTGTTGACGTCCTGGGACTGCAAGTGCGCGATGCTTTCCGGGCTCAGCGCAGTGCCCGACAGGTCACCGATGAGATCGGTGAGATCGCGAATGCGGCCGGTGCTGTCCAGCAGGCCAGGGCGTTCTTGACCGGGTTCGCCGTAACGCAGCAATTTCATGGGGTGTCCTCTAAAGGTGATTGATCAGATTCGTTGATGTTGTAGGAGTGAGCTTGCTCGCGATCCGACGCGACGCGCGCTCATCGGTCGACCGACACCTCGTTATCGTCCGGATGCAAAACGGACCCGGCTCACTCCTGCCGTTAAGTGTGATCAGCAGCCATGCTCAGTTGCTCCAGCCGCCGTCGATGATTTGCGCAGTGCCGGTGGTAAAACCGCTGGCGGACGAACCGAGGTACAGCGCCAATTGGGCAATTTCCTCGGGCGTGCCCAGGCGTCCCATGGGCTGGCGCGATTCGAACGCCGCGTACACCTCGGCCTCCTCACGGCCCTCGCGCGCCGCCTGATCGGCCACGCGCTGACGCAGGGAAGGGGATTCCACGGTGCCGGGGCATATGCAGTTGCAGCGGATGTTCTGCCCGACAAAGTCGGCGGCGACCGAGCGGGTGATGCCGATGACGGCGGCCTTGCTCGCGCAGTAGGCGAAGCGGTTGGGCACGCCCTTGATGGCCGAGGCGACCGACGACATGTTGATGATCGAGCCGCCGCCGTTGGCCAGCATCGCCGGCAGAAACGCGCGGATCATCTTGTACATCGCAGTGACGTTGAGGTCGAAGGCGAAGCGCCAGTCGTCTTCGGAGCATTCGAGGATATTGCCGCTGTGCACCACGCCAGCGCAGTTGAACAGCACGTCCAGCGCGCCTACTTCGGCGGCCAGCCGTTCGATGGCGGCGTGATCGGTGACGTCGAGCACACGTTTGTGCACGCCCTGAATGTGGTCCAGCGCTGCACCGTTGATGTCGACGGCGAAGACTTCCGCGCCGGCTTTGAGATACGCCTCGACGCTGGCTTGACCGATGCCCTGGGCGGCGGCTGTGATGAGCACTCGCTTACCGGTGAGGTCCATGTTGATCCCTTGTTTTTATTGTTGAGACGACCTGTCTGCGTACGGGGCTTTCGAGGTCTGTTGATCGAACCAGTGCAGCGCATCGAGTTGGATCTGAAACACGCCGAACCTCGTTGGGTTTTGCTATGCTCCGCTCACTGCAGCGCTCCAATGGTCAGGCCATTGGTCCTGTTTTTAGCACTTGTCTTTGACCGCAACAAGGCCATTTGTCGATCCACTGCGCTGAAAATTTCCGAGCCGATGCCCGATGCCAATCCAAGTAATTGATAACCAGAGACTTTATCGCCAGATCGCCGATCAGCTGCGCGCGCTGATCGACAGCGGTGAATTTCCGCCGGGCAGCCGCCTGCCGGCCGAACGTGAACTGGCCAAGATGCTGGGGGTGAGCCGGGCGTCAGTGCGCGAGGCGATGATCGCGCTGGAGGTGATCGGGCTGGTGGATGTGCGCGTCGGTAATGGCGTGCTGGTCTGCGAACCGCCGGGGCAGAAGTTGTCCGATGAACCGGTGATGACCCAGGTCACCCGGGATCAGTGGAAGGACGTCGACCCGGAGCTGGGCATAGAGGTGGATTTCAGCGCGGAGATCCCGCCGTTTGCCCTGCTTCAGGCGCGCCGGCTGATCGAACCGGAAGCGGTGGCGCTTGCCGCGCGAAACGCCAGCGATGAAGAACTCGACGCGATCCGCGAGGCCTTCGAACGCAACGCCCGGGACAACCGCGAGCATTCCCACACCCACCCCGGCGATCGCCTGTTCCACATCCGCATCGCCCAGGCCTCGGGCAATCCGGCCTATGCGCTGATGATCAAGCACCTGCTCGGGCATCAGTACGGCAGCATGTTCCAGCGCTTGCAGGCGCACTACACCTCCGACGACATGCCGTTCCGCTCCGAACACGAACACCGCCTGATCCTCGACGCCCTGCAAAACCGTGATGCAGAAGCCGCGAGGCAGGCGATGGCGGAGCATCTGGATGAAGTCATCCGGATATTCAGCCGTGGCGGGGTTTAGCTTTCTTGAAGCTACGCCACCATCCCCGGTTGATGGCTCCCGCATGGGTGGCGTTTGCCAAAAATTGATGGTGCTCTTGCTGGCCTCTTCCCGGCTAAAGCCGGTCCTACAGTGGGTACGCAGTAGGTCTGTAGGACCGGCTTCAGCCGGGAAGCTTCGGCGTTGATCTTGATCTTGATCTTGATCTTGATCTTCCACCGCGATTGTTCAAACACCACAAATCGCGACTTTGGTGCAGGCTGAACGGAGGTCTCGCGCAGTGGGCCGAGCCGCATGGATGCGGCGAGAGCGCCGTCAGGGCATGGATGCCCGTTCGGCGCGGGCCCACGGAGCGAGACCGGAGTGAAGGAACCCTGACGAAGGAAGGGCCAAACCACGAGCAGGCACTTTTGCTTACTTTTGGTGCTTTTCAAAAGTAAGTCGCCGAAGGCGAAACCCGAGGCCGTTAGGCCGACGCCCTTTCATCGAACCTCACCCATCCGTCGACCGCGACACCTCTTCCCATTCCGCAAACTCGGCTTCCAGCTGCGCGAGCTTTTCCCGCACCAGCTTCAGCGCATCGCTGCCCAGCAACAGATGCGCCGGTGGGTTGGGGCTGTCGATCAGTTTGAGCATCGCGTCGGCAGCCTTGACCGGATCCCCCGGCTGCTTCCCACTGCGCTCTTCACGGGCCTTGCGGATCGGGTCAAAGCTGGCGTCGTAGTCGGTAATCTGCCGCGCCGTACGCTGCATCGAGCGGCCGGCCCAGTCCGTGCGAAACGAACCCGGCGCCACCGCCGTGACAAACACATTGAAAGGCTTCAGCTCTTTGCTCAGGGATTCGGAAATGCCTTCCAGGGCGAACTTGCTGCCGTGGTAGTAGGAAATCCCCGGCATCGTAATGAAGCCGCCCATGGAGGTGACGTTGAGGATGTGCCCGCTGCGGCGCTGGCGGAACAGCGGCACGAAGGCCTTGATGATCGCCACCGCGCCAAACACGTTGACGTCGAACTGCCGACGCAAATCCTCCAGCGGCGACTCTTCCAAAATGCCTTCGTGACCATAGCCGGCGTTGTTGACCAGCACGTCGATGGGCCCGAACGCGGTGTCGGCCTCGGCCACCACGCGGTCGATGGCGTCGAAGTCGGTGACGTCCAACAGCACGCCGTGGGCGCGACCGGGTGCCTGGGCTTGAAATGCATGCACGGCGTCTTCATTGCGCAGGGTGCCGATCACCGTATGACCCGCCGCCAGCGCCTGTTGCGCCAGCGCTTGACCGAAGCCGCTGCTGACACCGGTGATGAACAGGGTTTTTGATGTGCTCATTGTGGGTTTCCTCTCGGGGCCGAAGCCGTTGATCGATGGTCGATGCTTGAAGTCCCCCATGGTAGGAACCCTGCGCGCCAAACCGATCACCCAGTCCTACGCGATGATTGCCTGATCCTGCGCTGGCCGGGCGCTGCCCCGGCGCAACTGCCGGTCATCCTGTAGGAGTGAGCTTGCTCGCGATCAGGGCGTGCCAGTTACAGGTGAATCAACTGACACACCGCGATCGCGAGCAAGCTCTCTCCTACAAGGTGCAGAAGGCCTGCACTTCACACCCGCGGGTTGGCGGTGTTTTTGGTCACCAGACGCAAACCGCTTGCGACACTCCCCACTGCGGCAAAGCCCGCGCCGATGCTCAAGGCCAGCACGGGGCCGTGGGTGCTGGAAATGCCGAAACTCAAGGCCACCAGCGCCGCGCCCGTGGCCTGGCCGATCAGGCGTGCCGTTGCAATCGTGCCGCTGGCGCCGCTGGAGCGTTCCTTCGGCGCGCTGGTCATCAACGCTTTCTGGTTCGGCGCCTGGAAGAAACCGAAGCCGATGCCGCACAGCATCATCCGCGCGATGATGGAGATTACGCTGGCGTCTGCCGGCATCGTCGCCAGGGAAATCATTCCCAGGCAGAGCATGGCCAGGCCAATCCCGCCCAGCAGCCCAGGGGCGTAACGGTCAGACAGGCGCCCGGCGAACGGCGCGATCATCGCCACCACTACCGACCACGGCGTCATCAGAAACCCGGTCTGGATCGGGTCGCGGCCCAGGGTGCTTTCAAAAAAGAACGGCAGCGAGACGAACGCCAGTCCTTGGGTGGCGAACGAACAGAACGCCGTCAGTGCCGACAGCGCAAACAGCGGCCGCTTGAGCAAATCCAGGGGAAACATCGGCGCAGGGTGCCCGGCCTCGCGCTTGAGCATCAATGCGCCGCCCACCAGAAAAATCGCCAGAGCGATCAGCACGCTGGCCATGGAACCCAGTTGCGCCGCCTGACTCAGGGCAAAGATCAGCGCGCCGAAGGTGATGACGTTGAGCACGGCGGTGAAGCGGTCGAACGTCAGGGTGCCGAGACGGGTGGCGGGCAGCGAATTCCAGGCAAACACCAAGGCGAACATCCCAATGGGCAGGTTGATCGCGAACAGCCACGGCCAGCTCGCTACCGACAACACTAGCGAGGCCACGGTCGGGCCGATGGAAAACGAGGTGCCCACCACCAGCGCATTCATGCCTAGCCCGCGGCCCAGCCGTTCGTGGGGAAATATCGAGCCGATCAGCGCGGCGTTGACACTCATGATCGCGCTGGCACCGATGCCCTGCAGGACGCGGGCGATGGTCAGCGTCGGCAATGACCAGGACAGCGCACACAGTGCTGAAGACACCACGAACAGAATCAGCCCGCCCAGATACACTTTGCGATGGCCAAGCACGCCGCCCAGCGCCGCAAACGGCAACAGCGTGGCGACGGCGGCGAGCTGGTAGGCGTTGATGATCCACACCGACGCGGCAGGTGAGGCGTGCAAATCAGCCGCGATGGCGGGGAGGGCAGTGTTGGCGATGGCGGTGTCGAGGGTGGCCAAGGCGATGGACATCAGAATCGCCGCCATGCCGCGAAACTCGCGGGGCGTGAGCTTATTACCGACGCGCGGGGCATCCTGAGTGGCGGGCTGGACCATTATCGACAACGCTCCGGGGATGAACTTCAGGCAGGTCTGCGGGCGCAGACGAAGGCGTGATGGTGCCGTTTTGTTAGGGTGCTACGCAATGAAAGATCCGCGAGAGTGAGCGGATGGCGACGGCACAAGGTTGCGGATGTGCGGGAATGGCTGCGCTCCACCTGACAAGGAGCCGGCTTGCTGGCGAACGCGTCAGTTCAGTTATGAAACGGTCGGCTGACACTCGGCATTCGCCAGCAAGCCGGCTCCTACGGGTGGGATCAGGCAAGCATTCAGAGAATCACCTCAACCCCCCGCTGTATCGATGTCTTTATCCAGCTCGCCGGTCTGCCGTTCCTCTTTGGTGGTGTCCGGAGACTCATGCTCTTCAGGCTCGAAATCAGGTGTGAAACTGTTCTCGCCCGTCAGGTTGCCATTGTTCTCCTGACTCTGCGCGCCGTCCTCGGACTGGCTCTGCGACCCGCCCTGGTTCCTCAACGCATCGTTCTGCGCCAGGCTACTGTCCGGAGTCTCTGAATTGATCGCCGGATCGTTGCGGTTGACGGTTTGATCATTGTTCTGAGTAGCCATATGCACCTCTTCTGTCATATCCCGTTCACAGGACTTACAGATATCGAGGGCAACTAAGGGCAAGGGTTCGATCAAAGTGCTGATCGGCAATTTCGTAGCGTGCCCACCGACGCCTTCCCGGCTAAAGCCGGTCCCACTAAACACCGCGTACCCTGTGGGACCGGCTTCAGCCGGGAAGCTGTCGATCTGCTTCTGATCTGCTTCTGATCTGCTTCTGATCTTCGTACACAGAAAGTCCAGACACCGCCAATCGGGACTTGGGTGCAGGCTGAACGCAGGTTTCGCGGAGTGGGCCGAGCGGCATGGATGCCGCGAGAGCCGCCCCCCGCCATGGATGGCGGATGGCGGCGGGCCCACGGAGCGAGACCGGAGTGAAGGAACCCGACGAAGTCGGGCCCAACCGAGAGCAGGCACTTTTGCTTACTTTTGGTGCTTTTCAAAAGTAAGTCGCCGAAGGCGAAACGGTCTGCCCTTAGGCAGACGCTCTTGATCTTAAATGTTCAGCGGTTTAGATAACCGCCAGGATCGCCGCTGTAACCGCCCCGATATTCCCCTGATTCAACGCCGCCACACAAATCCGCCCGGTATCCAACGCATAAATCCCGAACTCATTGCGCAGACGATGAACCTGCGCCGTCGTCAGACCCGAATACGAAAACATCCCCCGCTGCCGCGCAACAAAACTGAAATCCTGCCCCGCCGCATTATTCGCCAGACGCTGCGTCATCTCCTCACGCATCCCGCGAATCCGCAGGCGCATCTCGCCCAGCTCCGCCTCCCACTTCGCACGCAACTCAGGGCTGTTCAACACCGTCGCCACAATCGAGGCACCATGGGTCGGCGGGTTCGAATAGTTCGTGCGGATCACACGCTTCACCTGCGACAACACCCGCGCCGTCTCTTCTTTCGAATCGGTCACGATCGACAACGCACCGACCCGCTCGCCATACAGCGAAAACGACTTCGAAAACGAACTGGAAGCAAAAAACGTCATGCCGCTCTGCGCGAACAAACGTACCGCCGCAGCGTCCTCGTCGATGCCGTCACCGAAGCCCTGATAGGCCATGTCCAGAAACGGCACATGCCCCTTGGCTTTGAGTACCTCTAGGACCTTCTTCCAGTCTTCCAGGGTCAGGTCAACGCCGGTCGGGTTGTGGCAGCAGGCGTGCAGCACGACGATCGAGCCGGACGGCAGATTCTGCAAATCTTCCAGCATCCCCGTGCGATTCACGTCATGGGTGGCGGCGTCGTAATAACGGTAGTTCTGCACCGAGAAACCGGCAGTTTCGAACAGCGCGCGGTGGTTTTCCCAGCTCGGGTCGCTGATCGCCACGACGGCGTCAGGGGAGAGCTGCTTGAGGAAGTCAGCGCCGATTTTCAAAGCGCCAGTGCCGCCAACCGCCTGGACCGTCATCACCCGGCCCGAGGCCAGCAGCGGCGACTCGGCGCCAAACAGCAGGGTTTGCACAGCTTTGTCATAGGCAGCGATGCCATCGATCGGCAGATAGCCGCGGGGCAGGTGTTGAGCCACCCGGTTTTCTTCCGCTTCGACAACGGCGCGCAGCAGCGGAATTTTCCCTTCTTCGTTGCTGTAGACGCCTACACCCAGGTTGACCTTGGTCGTACGGGTATCGGCGTTGAATGCTTCGTTGAGGCCCAGGATAGGATCGCGTGGTGCCATTTCGACAGCGGAGAACAGGCTCATTGTGCGGGGGCTCTGAGTGGGGAGTGAATGGGTCGCGTCGCTCCAGCCGATTGCACTAGAGCGGTGCACAAACGGGGAGCAAGTATAAAGGCCTGCGCCAGTGCGGGCGACAGTCCCGGGCAGGTTTTTCCGGATATTTCGCGAAATTTTTCGACCGTTAGTCCCGCGCCGCGGACTAATCTTCGCAGGGTGGCTTGAAAGGTGGAGCCGTCGACTCCACTTGTAGTCCCATCACTTCTTTTATGTACGTCTTTTCCCTGGCGGGATCAGCCGTTCGTGCTCAATTGCGTTGCTGCCGGATGTATCTGGCAGTGGCCCCTCCAGAGGTACGTTATGTCCGAGTTTCAGCTCGTTACCCGTTTTGAGCCGGCCGGCGATCAACCGGAGGCGATTCGTCAGTTGGTTGAAGGCATCGACGCCGGCCTGTCGCACCAGACCCTCCTCGGTGTAACCGGTTCGGGCAAAACCTTCAGCATCGCCAACGTCATTCAGCAAGTGCAGCGCCCGACCCTGGTGCTGGCGCCGAACAAAACCCTGGCTGCCCAGCTGTACGGCGAGTTCAAGGCGTTTTTCCCGAACAACTCGGTCGAATACTTCGTTTCCTACTACGACTACTATCAGCCGGAAGCCTACGTACCGTCGTCGGACACCTTCATCGAGAAGGATGCGTCGATCAACGACCACATCGAGCAGATGCGCCTGTCCGCGACCAAAGCGCTGCTGGAGCGCAAAGACTCGATCATCGTCACCACGGTGTCGTGCATTTACGGTCTGGGTAGTCCGGAAACCTACCTGCGCATGGTTCTCCATGTGGATCGCGGCGACAAGCTTGATCAGCGCGCCTTGCTGCGCCGTCTGGCCGACCTGCAGTACACCCGCAACGACATGGATTTCGCCCGGGCGACCTTTCGGGTGCGCGGCGACGTCATCGACGTTTTTCCGGCTGAATCTGATCTGGAAGCCATCCGCATCGAGCTGTTCGATGACGAAGTCGAAAGCCTTTCGGCGTTCGACCCGCTGACCGGCGAGGTCATTCGCAAACTGCCGCGCTTCACCTTCTACCCGAAGAGCCACTACGTGACCCCGCGGGAAACCCTGCTGGACGCGATGGAAGGCATCAAGGTCGAGCTACAGGAGCGTCTGGAATACCTGCGCGGCGCCAACAAGCTGGTGGAGGCGCAACGTCTGGAGCAGCGCACCCGTTTCGACCTGGAGATGATCCTCGAACTGGGTTACTGCAACGGCATCGAAAACTACTCGCGCTACCTGTCCGGCCGTCCTTCCGGCGCGCCGCCGCCGACGCTGTACGACTACCTGCCGGCTGACGCGCTGCTGGTGATCGACGAATCCCACGTCAGCGTGCCCCAGGTCGGCGCCATGTATAAGGGCGACCGTTCGCGTAAAGAGACGCTGGTGGAATATGGTTTCCGCCTTCCGTCCGCGCTGGACAACCGGCCGATGCGTTTCGATGAGTGGGAGAATGTCAGCCCGCAGACTATTTTCGTGTCAGCGACGCCGGGTAACTACGAGGCCGAGCACGCGGGCCGCATCGTCGAGCAGGTGGTGCGACCGACCGGTCTGGTGGACCCGCAGATCGAAATCCGTCCGGCGCTGACCCAGGTCGACGACTTGCTCTCGGAAATCCACAAGCGCGTGGCGATCGAGGAGCGTGTGCTGGTGACCACGCTGACCAAGCGCATGTCCGAAGATCTCACCGATTATCTGGCCGACCACGGCGTGCGCGTGCGTTACCTGCACTCGGACATCGACACCGTCGAGCGCGTCGAGATCATCCGCGACCTGCGCCTGGGCACCTTCGACGTGCTGGTGGGGATCAACCTGCTGCGCGAGGGCCTCGACATGCCGGAAGTGTCGCTGGTGGCGATTCTCGATGCCGACAAGGAAGGCTTCCTGCGTTCCGAGCGCTCGCTGATCCAGACCATCGGCCGCGCCGCGCGTAACCTCAACGGCCGTGCGATCCTGTACGCCGACCGCATCACCGGCTCCATGGAGCGGGCGATTGGCGAAACCGATCGTCGTCGCGAGAAGCAGATTGCCTTCAACCTGGCCAACGGGATTACGCCGAAAAGCGTGATCAAGGACGTCGCCGACATCATGGAAGGCGCCACCGTGCCGGGCTCGCGCAGCAAGAAGCGCAAAGGCATGGCCAAAGCCGCCGAGGAAAACGCCAAGTACGAAGCCGAACTGCGCTCGCCGAGCGAAATCACCAAACGCATTCGTCAGCTGGAAGAGAAGATGTACCAACTGGCCCGCGACCTGGAATTCGAAGCCGCAGCACAGATGCGGGACGAGATCGGCAAACTTCGAGAGCGCTTGCTGGCAGTTTGATTCAAGGGGCGGCGCGTGTCAGTGCGCCGCGCCACTCTTGACCCCCGACGGCAACTTCCGCGTCAGCAACACCGCCACCATGCTCACCCCCAGGGCAATCCCGACAAAATGAAACGCGTCGTTGTAGGCCATGATCGCTGCCTGTTGATGGGCGATCTCGCTGAGCTTGCCCAGGGCCGCCGTTTCGCTGCCCAGCCGGTCGGTGAGCATTGCCATGCGTTCGGCGACTTGCGGGTTGGCGGGGGAGATCGATTCGCGCAAATAGTCGAAGTAGGTCTTGGTTCGCGCATCCAGCAACGTTGCCAGCAGCGCAATGCCGATGGCGCCGCCCAGATTGCGTAGAATGTTGAACAGGCTCGACGCCGACCCCGCGTCCTGGGGCTGAATGAACGCCGTGGCGATCAGGGAAATAGTCACCATGATCAGCGGCTGACCCAGCGCCCGCACCAGTTGAATCTGATTGAACTGCGGCCCGGCGAAATCCGGATTGAGCACGCCGGACGAAAAGCTCGCCAGCCCGAACAAGCCAAATCCCAGCGTACACAGCAGCTTCGGCGAGATAATCTTCATCAGCTGCGGCACCAGCGGAATCAGAAACAGCTGGGGCACGCCCATCCACATGATCACCTCGCCGATCTGCTGGGCGTTGTAGCCCTGAATCTGCGCCAGATACAGCGGCAGCAGATAGATCGAGCCATACAAGCCGACGCCCATGCCCACGCTGGAAATACTCGACAGACCGAAATTGCGGTTGCCGAGAATGCCCAGGTTGATCAGCGGTTTCGCCTTGGAAAACTGAATGATCACAAAGCTGATCAGGCTCACCAGCGCAATGCTGCCCAGGCCGACGATCAGGTTCGATTCCAGCCAATCCTTGCGATGCCCCTCTTCAAGAAACACCTGCAGGCAGCCCAGTCCGACGCCCAGGGTGAGGATGCCGGCGTAGTCGGTGCTCTTGAGCAATTCCCAGTGGGTTGCCTTTTTCTCCAGGCCGTACAGCAGGCCGCCAATCATCACCAGCCCCGGCGGGATGTTGATGTAGAAGATGTATTCCCAGCCAAAATTCTCCGTCAGCCAGCCGCCCAGGGTCGGGCCGATGGAGGGGGCGAAGGTGGCGGTCATGGCAAACAGCGCCATGCCCTTGGCCCGGTGATGCTCCGGCAGTTTGATCAAGGTCAGGGTGAACGCCAGGGGGATCAGCGCGCCGCCAGTGAAACCCTGCATGGCGCGAAAGACGATCATGCTCTCCAGGCTCCAGGCCATCGAGCAGAGCAGGGACGACAGCAGAAACCCCACCGACACCCACACCGCCAGGCGCCGCGCCGAGAGCAGCTGCACCAGCCAGGCCGTCAGCGGGATCATGATGATTTCCGCCACCAGGTACGACGTGGAAATCCATGAACCTTCTTCCAGGGTCGCCGACAGCGCGCCCTGAATGTCCTTGAGCGACGAGTTGGTGATCTGGATATCGAGGACCGCCATGAACGCGCCGAGCATCACACTCATCACGGCAATCCAGTCGCGCCGGGTCGGTTCGCCGACCGGGCGGATCAGCTCGTCACTGGCCATGTCGGGCGTCGTTCGGCGGCCGGATATCGACTGAAACGGTCACCGACATGCCCGGGCGGATCTTGCCGTGCAGCGGGTTGTCCGGCGCGAACGTCAGCTTGACCGGTATGCGCTGCACGACTTTGGTGAAGTTGCCCGTGGCGTTGTCCGGCGGCAGCAGGCTGAACTGGGCACCAGAGGCGGCAAACAGACTGTCGACGCGGCCGTCGATGGGCGTGCCGGGAAAACTGTCGAACGTCAGCTGGGCGACCTGACCGATCTCCATGTGCTCGATCTGGGTTTCCTTGAAATTGGCCTGCACCCAGATGTCCTCGTCCGGCACGATCGACAACAGGTACGCGCCGGCCTGAACGAACTGGCCATTGCGCGCCGCCCGCTGGCCAACCAGCCCGCTGAGGGGCGAGTGGATTTCGGTGCGCTGCACATTGATCTGCGCCTGGGCCAGGTCGGCGCGAGCGGTGGCGATCTGCGCGTCGAGGCGCTTGATCTCGGCGTTCAGCGCGTTGACCTGCTGGCGCTGACTCTGGGCGTCGGCCTGGGCCTTGGTGACCTGGGAGCGGGCGACGTTGCTGTCGGCGGTCATGGTCGTGACCTGGGCTTCCGAAACGAAGCCCGGCGTGCGCAGTTTTTGCAGCCGCGCCAGGTCCAGTTGCGTGCGCCCGAGGGTCGCCTGATTCGCTTGCACCTGCGCGTCGCTGGCGGCGATCAGGCTCGACTGCTGGGTCAGACGGCTCTGGGCCTGCAGGCGCTCGGCCTCGCGGGTTGCCAGTGTCGCCTGAGCCCGGTCGATGGCCAGGCGGAAATCATCCGGCTCAAGCCGCACCAGCAACTGGCCTTTTTCCACGTGCTGGTTGTCCTGCACCAACACCTCGTTGATCCGCGCGCCGAGCTGGCTGGACACCCGGGTGATTTCACCCTGCACGTAGGCGTTGTCGGTGGACTCGTGAAAGCGTCCCTTCAGGTACCACTGGGCGAAGAAGGCGAGGGCGATCAGCAGGACCACCACGAAGAAAATGAACAGGCGGCGCTTGAGTTGGGCGGGCATGGGCGTTCTGAATTATTGGAATGTAAGCAAATTTATCAGGGTTACGGCTCTGGCACCTAGCCATCGTCGCGATCATGACCGCCACTGATGGCGAGGCATTCGTTGCGAGACGCGTCGCAACCGGTGCCGGGCGCCGAGGGCGGGGCCGCTTGTCCTGCCATCGCCACGATTCTGCGGTCCATCAAGCGCCGGTGCTGGAGCCGCGCAGGCCGCGCCTGTTAATATTCGCGGCTTGTTCGACCTATTCGGGATTTTCCATGACCACCGTTCGCACCCGCATCGCGCCATCGCCCACCGGCGACCCCCACGTTGGCACGGCCTACATCGCGCTGTTCAACTATTGCTTCGCCAAACAGCATGGCGGCGAATTCATCCTGCGCATTGAAGACACCGATCAGCTGCGCTCGACCCGCGAGTCCGAACAACAGATTTTCGACGCGCTGCGCTGGCTCGGCATCGAGTGGAGCGAAGGCCCCGACGTCGGCGGTCCCCATGGCCCGTATCGCCAGAGCGAGCGCGGTGACATCTACAAGAAATACGTGCAGCAACTGGTTGATGCCGGTCATGCCTTCCCGTGCTTCTGCACCGCTGAAGAGCTTGACCAGATGCGCGCCGAGCAGACCGCCCGCGGTGAAACCCCGCGCTACGACGGCCGCGCGCTGCTGCTGTCGAAAGAAGAAGTCGAGCGCCGCCTGGCCGCCGGCGAACCCCATGTGATCCGCATGAAGGTCCCGAGCGAAGGCGTCTGTGTGGTGCCGGACATCCTCCGTGGCGAAGTCGAAATCCCGTGGGACCGCATGGACATGCAGGTCCTGATGAAGACCGATGGCCTGCCGACCTACTTCCTGGCCAACGTCGTCGACGACCACCTGATGGGCATCACCCACGTGCTGCGCGGCGAAGAATGGCTGCCGTCGGCACCCAAGCTGATCCTGCTCTACGAATACTTCGGCTGGGAAAAACCGGCGCTGTGCTACATGCCGCTGCTGCGTAACCCGGACAAGAGCAAGCTGTCCAAGCGCAAGAACCCGACCTCGGTGACGTTCTACGAGCGCATGGGCTTCATGCCGGAAGCGATGCTCAATTACCTCGGTCGCATGGGCTGGTCGATGCCCGACGAGCGCGAGAAGTTCTCGCTGGACGAAATGGTCGAGCACTTCGACCTGACCCGCGTCTCCCTGGGCGGCCCGATTTTCGACATCGAGAAACTGTCGTGGCTCAACGGTCAGTGGCTGCGTGAACTGCCGGTGGAAGAGTTCGCCACCCGTGTACAGAAGTGGGCGTTCAACAGCGACTACATGATGAAGATCGCCCCCCACGTTCAGGGCCGGGTCGAGACCTTCAGCCAGATCGCACCGCTGGGCGGCTTCTTCTTCGCCGGTGGCGTGACGCCGGACGCCAAGCTGTTCGAGCACAAGAAGCTGTCGCCGGAACAGGTGCGCCAGGTCATTCAGCTGATTTTGTGGAAGCTGGAATCCCTGCGTCAGTGGGAGAAGGACAAGATCACCGGTTGCATTCAGGCAGTGGTCGAGCACCTGGAACTGAAGCTGCGTGACGCCATGCCACTGATGTTCGCGGCCATTACCGGTCAGGCGAACTCGGTATCGGTCACCGACGCGATGGAGATTCTGGGCCCGGACCTGACCCGTTTCCGTCTGCGCCAGGCGCTGGATATGCTGGGCGGCGTGTCCAAGAAAGAGAACAAAGAGTGGGAAAAGCTGCTCGGCGCCATCGGCTGATTGGCTACCTGGGCGAGCCCGGGCCGTTGAGCGATCGCCCGATGGCCCGGCGTGCGGCGGTTTTCCGGGAGGCGGTAAGTGATTGTTATCCCGGAAAATTCTTTTGGATTTGTTTGAAAAAGAGTTTGACAGCTTTGTGGGTCGCACTTAATATGCGCCCCGTCCACACGGCAACGCAGAAACACGCGGTAACGCGGCGTTCTACGTAAGTGCATTGTGGGGCTTTAGCTCAGCTGGGAGAGCGCCTGCATGGCATGCAGGAGGTCAGCGGTTCGATCCCGCTAAGCTCCACCAAATTAGAAGCTTCAAGGTTAGTTTCAATGCCTTGAAGTTTGTCCCGCATCGGAACCAGCACCGGTGCGGTACACAAGGGTTACGTCCCCTTCGTCTAGTGGCCTAGGACACCGCCCTTTCACGGCGGTAACAGGGGTTCGAGTCCCCTAGGGGACGCCAGTTTCACCGAGTGAGGCCGTTGTTAGAGCTGATCTCCGCCGAGAGGCGTAAAGTCGGGGCTTTAGCTCAGCTGGGAGAGCGCCTGCATGGCATGCAGGAGGTCAGCGGTTCGATCCCGCTAAGCTCCACCAATTTCGCCAAGGTTCGTCATTGTTGTTCGACGAACCTGACTGAAGGTTTTGCGTCCCCTTCGTCTAGTGGCCTAGGACACCGCCCTTTCACGGCGGTAACAGGGGTTCGAGTCCCCTAGGGGACGCCACGATTTCTCGCTCTGCGAGACCAAGGGTCATTCGATTATTGAATGGCCCTTTTGTTTTTTCGGGGTTTGAGTTCTCAGTCCCTTCTTGGTTGATCTCGTCTTCGTTCATCTCTCATCCCGTCCGCCTGTCAGTCATATCAAATGCCCGATGCGTTCTTGCCAAGGCACATGATGAAGATAATATTATCGCCATCCTCCCGGAGGCGGTCATGAATGACAAAAAAGCACAGACCCGCGAACGTATTCTCACTGCTGCCAGCACCGCATTGATCGCGCGCGGCCCGATCGAGCCCAGCGTCAACGAGATCATGGGCGCAGCCGGGCTGACGGTGGGCGGCTTCTACGCGCATTTCGACAGCAAGGAAGCGCTGATGCTTGAAGCGTTCAGCCAGTTGCTGGCCGAACGCCGCGAGATGGTGGCGAGCATCGACGACCGATTGCCGGGTGAAGAGCGCCGTGCGCTGCTGGCGGCGTTCTACCTGTCGCGAAGGCACCGCGATGCACAAGACCGCGCATGCCCGTTGCCGACGGCGATCGGGGAGATGGCGCGTCTGTCCGACGACTTCCGCAACGCACTGGCGGAACACGTCGAACTGATGGTGGCGCAGCTCGCTGCCAGCCCTGAAGAAACCGACAAGACCCTGGCGGACATCGCATTGATGGTCGGCGGGCTGGCACTCGCCCGAGCCCTGGGCCCCGGCGAGCTGTCGGATCGCGTGCTGAGGGCGGCGAAGTCGGCAGTGCTCTGATGCCGTTGTAGGACCGGCTTCAGCCGGGAAGAGGCCAGCGCAGGCACCCTCAATTCTGAGCCGTGACATCCAACGCCTTCCCGGCTAAAGCCAGTCCTACTAAATGCACGCGGTCAGTCAGTGGGACCGGCTTCAGCCGGGAAGAGGCCAGTGTAGGCACCATCAATTCTGAGCCGTGACGTCCGACGCCTTCCCGGCTAAAACCGGTCCCACTAAATGCACGCAGTCCGTCAGTGGGACCGGCTTCAGCCGGGAAGAGGGCAGTCTAGGCACCATCGATTCTGCGGCGTGACATCCGACGCATTCCCGGCTAAAGCCAGTCCCACTACATGCACGCGGTCAGTCAGTGGGACCGGCTTCAGCCGGGAAGGGGGCAGTCTAGGCACCCTCAATTCTGAGCCGTGACATCCAACGCCTTCCCGGCTAAAGCCAGTCCTACTAAATGCACGCGGTCAGTCAGTGGGACCGGCTTCAGCCGGGAAGAGGCCAGCGCAGGCACCTCAATTCTGAGCCGTGACGTCCGACGCCTTCCCGGCTAAAGCCAGTCCCGCTAAATGCACGCGATCAGTCAGTGGGACCGGCTTCAGCCGGGAAGAGGCCAGCGCAGGCACCCTCCATTCTGCGGCGTGACATCCAACGCCTTCCCGGCTAAAGCCAGTCCCCACTAGATGCACGCGGTCCGTCAGTGGGACCGGCTTCAGCCGGGAAGAGGCCAGTGCAGGCACCCTCCAATCTGCGGTGTGACATCCGACGCCTTCCCGGCTAAAGCCAGTCCCACTAAATGCACGCAGTCCGTCAGTGGGAGCGGCTTCAGCCGGGAAGAGGCCAGCGCAGGCACCCTCCATTCTGCGGTGTGACATCCAACGCCTTCCCGGCTAAAGCCAGTCCCACTAGATGCACGCGGTCCGTCAGTGGGACCGGCTTCAGCCGGGAAGAGGCCAGTGCAGGCACCCTCCATTCTGCGGCGTGACATCCAACGCCTTCCCGGCTAAAGCCAGTCCCACTAAATGCACGCGGTCAGTCAGTGGGACCGGCTTCAGCCGGGAAGGGGCCAGCGCATGCGCCTCAATTCTGAGCCGTGACATCCAACGCCTTCGCGGCTAAAGCCAGTCCCACTAAATGCACGCGGTCAGTCAGTGGGACCGGCTTCAGCCGGGAAGAGGCCGGTGTGGGCACCCGCAGCTTCTGGTCATGCAAGACCGCCTTCAGTTTTGCCCGATGCTTTTGGTTACACTGCCCAGGTAATGAATTTGATAGGGCAGGAAGAAATGGTCTGGGATCTGGCAACGCCGTTCGTCATCGATCTGCAGGTGGGCGAGGAGGATATCGACGGCCTGGGTCACGCCAACAACGCCGTGTACGTCACCTGGCTCGAACGCTGCGCGTGGCGGCATTCCCAGCAGTTGGGCCTGGACCTGACCGAGTACCGTCGGCTGGACCGGGCCATGGCCGTTGTGCGTCACGAAATCGACTACCTGGCCAGCGCCTATCAGGATGACGAACTGCAGCTGGCGACCTGGATCGTCGATTGGGATCAGCGCCTGAAAATGACCCGGCGCTTTCAGCTGAAACGTCCCAGTGACGGCGTGACCTTGTTGCGCGCGCAAACCACCTTCGTCTGCATCGAACTCTCGTCGGGCAAACCCAAGCGCATGCCGAGCGAGTTCATCGACGGATACGCCGCCGGCCTCCACAGCGCGATCTCCTGACGTCCGGCACGCTTAATCCGTATCCAATCCGCCGGCCTCTGCGTAAACTGCCGGACTTTTTTTCGAGTGTGACCCATGCAAATTGCTTTGGCGCCCATGGAAGGCCTGGTCGACGACATCCTTCGCGACGTGCTGACCCAAGTCGGCGGCATCGACTGGTGTGTGACAGAATTTATCCGGGTGACCGAGCGCGTGTTGCCGGAGCATTACTTCCACAAGCTCGCGTCCGAGCTCTTACAGGGCTCGAAAACCCGCGCCGGCGTGCCGCTGCGTGTGCAGCTGCTGGGTTCGGACCCGGTGTGCCTGGCCGAGAATGCAGCTTTCGCGGCCGAACTGGGCGCCCCGGTCATTGACCTGAACTTCGGCTGCCCGGCCAAGACGGTCAACAAGTCCCGGGGCGGGGCGGTGTTGCTCAAGGAGCCGGAGCTGCTGCACACGATTCTTAGCCACGTACGCCGCGCCGTGCCCGCGCATATCCCGGTCACCGCCAAGATGCGCCTGGGCTATGACAGCACCGAGCCGGCCCTTGATTGCGCCCGGGCCCTGGAAGCGGGCGGCGCCGAGCACATCGTCGTCCACGCCAGGACCAAGGTCGACGGCTACAAGCCGCCGGCGCACTGGGAATGGATTGGCAAGATTCAGGACGTGGTGAAGATTCCGATCATTGCCAACGGCGAGATCTGGACCGTGGACGACTGGCGCCGCTGCCGCGAAATCTGCGGCGCTCGGGACATCATGATAGGTCGCGGGCTGGTGGCGCGTCCGGACCTGGGCCGGCAGATCGCGGCCGCGCAAGCCGGGCGTGACATCATCCCCATGACCTGGGCCGAACTGCAGCCGCTGCTGCGTGATTTCTGGCTGCAGGCCATGGCCAAGATGACTCGCGTCCAGGCACCGGGCCGGCTCAAGCAATGGGTGGTCCTGCTGACCAAAAGCTACCCCGAAGCGACCGTGCTGTTCGATGCCCTGCGCCGCGAAACCGACTGCGAGCGGATCAGCCGGATGCTCGGTGTGAGCATGCCGGAAGCCGCCTGAAAATTTTTTTTGAAGGGCTCTTGAAACGCAAATGGCCGTCCCTACTTTGGGATTACGCGACGCCGAAGTCGGGTCGCGGAGATAACCACTTGCTGATTTATCAGGAGATTTTCAGATGACTACTGCATTTTCCCTGGCTCCACTGTTCCGTCACTCGGTTGGCTTCGACCGCTTCAACGACCTGTTCGAGTCGGCGGCGCGAAACGAGTCGGCCAGCAGCTACCCTCCCTACAACGTCGAAAAACACGCTGATGATCAATACCGCATTGTCATCGCGGCGGCGGGGTTCCAGGAGGACGATCTGGAGTTGCAAGTCGAGAAGGGCGTACTGACCGTCACGGGCAACAAGCGTGAGAACACCGCGGAAGGCGTGACCTTCCTGCACCAGGGCATTGCCCAGCGTGCCTTCAAGCTGTCGTTCCGCCTGGCTGACCATATTGAGGTCAAGAACGCTGCTTTGGCCAATGGCCTGTTGAACATTGACCTGCTGCGTCTGGTGCCTGAAGAGGCCAAGCCAAAACGCATCGAAATCAATGCACAGAAGACCCTGACTCATTGATCCCGAGTCAGCATGGGAAGGCGCCCTGCGGGGCGCCTTTTTTGTGTCCGTCGCATGCCCATTGTGAGTGGGGCGCCGGTCACAATTCACGACTGCTGCGCAGCCGATCGCGGGCAAGCGCGCTCCTACGCCCTCCGGGCAGAATCAAAAGCTCAACCTGACACCCAACCAATCCCGGACCCCCGCACAACCTGTAGGAGCGCTTGCCCGCGAATGCAATCTTCCAGATGACGCAGCGCAGAATGGCCCACCGCGTTCGCCAGCAAGCCGGCTCCGGATTTCGCGATCAGCCACGACTGATCATTTTCCGAAAACCGGTGTAGGAGCGCGCTTGCCCGCGAATGCAGGGTGTCATTCACCGAAGTGGGATCGCCGAACCGCGTTCGCCAGCAAGCCGGGTTCTACCGTTGCTGAAACTCCGCGGCCTGCGCATCGAGCAGCGACATGAACGCCCGCGCGGCGTTTGAAAGCGTACGTTCGGTGTGGACGATGTACCCCAGTTGCCGCCGTAACTGGACACCCGGCAACGGGATGGCTGTGACTTGTTCGTCGAGCATGGTCCGGGGCAGCACGCTCCAGGCCAGGCCGATGGACACCATCATCTTGATCGTCTCCATGTAATTGGTGCTCATGGCGATATTCGGCTTCAGCCCCTGCGATTCGCACAGCTCGCTGACGATGTGGTGGGTGAAGGTGTTCTCGCCCGGAAACACAGCCGGGTAGCGGGCGAGGTCGGCCAGGCTGACGTCGGCCTGAGTCGCCAGCGGATGCTCGGGCGCGGCAACGAAGTCCAGCGGGTCGTCCCATACCTTCACGGCCTTCACCAGTCCGTGGGGTTCCGGCGCCAAGGTAATCACTGCCAGTTCGGCACGACCGTGAAGGATTTCTTCGTAGGCCACTTCCGAATCGAGAAACTGAATGTCCAGCGCAACGTCCGGGTAGGTTTTGGTAAACGCCCTTAACAGCGTAGGCAACCGGTGCAGTCCGATGTGGTGACTGGTCGCCAGGGTCAGGCGCCCGGTGACTTCCCCGGTCAGGTTGGTCAGCGCACGACGGGTGTCGTCCAGCACATTGAGGATCTGATAAGCGCGGGGAAGCAGGGCGCGCCCGGCTTCGGTCAAACTCACTTCGCGGCCCAGCCGATCAAACAGCCGCACGTCCAGTTGCTGCTCCAGACCGGCGATGCGCTTGCTGACTGCCGGTTGCGTCAGGTGCAGACGCTCGCCGGCGGCCGAGAAGCTGCCCATCTCGGCGATGGCAATAAAGGCGTTGAGATTAGCCAGATCCATCTCAGATTCCCGTTGGTTATGCAAAGCATGAAAAATATGAATTTGAGTTATTTAAGCATATTCCATAGCATCACCCCCACAAGCCAAGGGTCTTTGCGGTGTCATTGCGACATCGGCGGCCGGGGCATAGAAATACGCTGATGAGGAACCGTCTGATGGCCGGCAAAACGCTCTACGACAAGCTCTGGGATTCGCATTTGGTCAAGCAGCGCGACGATGGCTCGGCGCTGCTGTACATCGACCGTCACATCATCCACGAAGTGACTTCGCCTCAGGCTTTCGAAGGCTTGCGCCTGGCCCGTCGCAAACCGTGGCGCATCGACGCCAACGTCGCCACCGTCGACCATAACGTGCCGACCACCCCGGACCGCAAGGACGGCGTCGACGCCATCGTCGATCAGGTGTCGCGCTTGCAGGTCAAGACACTGGACGACAACTGTGACGAGTACGGCATCACCGAATTCAAGATGAACGACATCCGTCAGGGCATCGTTCACGTCATCGGCCCGGAGCAGGGCGCGACACTGCCGGGCATGACCGTGGTCTGCGGCGACTCGCACACCTCCACCCACGGCGCGTTTGGTGCGCTGGCCCATGGCATCGGCACGTCCGAGGTCGAGCACGTCCTCGCGACCCAGTGCCTGGTCGCCAAGAAAATGAAGAACATGCAAGTGAAGGTCGAAGGCAAGCTGCCGTTCGGCGTCACGGCCAAGGACATCGTCCTGGCCATCATCGGCAAGATCGGCACCGCCGGCGGTAACGGCCATGCCATCGAATTTGCCGGCAGCGCCATTCGCGACCTGTCCGTCGAGGGCCGCATGACCATCTGCAACATGTCCATCGAAGCGGGTGCCCGTGTGGGTCTGGTGGCGACCGATGAAAAGACCATTGCCTACGTGAAGGGGCGTCCTTTCTCACCGACTGCCGGGCAGTGGGACGCAGCCGTCGAAGCGTGGAAAGACCTGGTGTCCGACGACGACGCGGTGTTCGACACCGTGGTTGAACTCGACGCGACCCAGATCAAACCGCAAGTCAGCTGGGGCACGTCCCCGGAAATGGTCGTGGCCGTGGATCAGAACGTGCCGGATCCGGCGCAGGAAACCGATCTGGTCAAACGTGGCTCCATCGAGCGTGCGTTGAAGTACATGGGCCTGAAAGCCAATCAGGCGATCACCGATATTCAGCTGGATCGTGTGTTCATAGGTTCCTGCACCAACTCGCGGATCGAAGACCTGCGCGCCGCGGCGGACATCGCCAAAGGCCGCAAAGTGGCGTCGACCATCAAGCAGGCGATCGTCGTGCCGGGCTCGGGTCTGGTGAAAGAACAGGCCGAGCGGGAAGGGCTGGACAAGGTCTTCATCGAAGCCGGCTTCGAATGGCGTGAGCCAGGCTGCTCGATGTGCCTGGCGATGAACCCGGACCGCCTCGAGAGCGGCGAGCACTGCGCATCGACCTCGAACCGTAACTTCGAAGGCCGTCAGGGCGCCGGTGGGCGTACTCACCTGGTCAGCCCGGCGATGGCGGCAGCTGCGGCAGTCAACGGCCGTTTCGTCGACGTTCGCACCATGAGCCAGGCATAAGGAGCCCGTATGAAGCCTTTTACCCAACACACCGGTCTGGTCGCTCCGCTGGACCGCGCCAACGTCGACACCGATCAGATCATCCCCAAGCAGTTCCTCAAGTCGATCCGCCGGACCGGCTTTGGCCCGAACCTGTTTGACGAGTGGCGCTACCTCGACGTGGGCCAGCCGTATCAGGACAACAGCAAGCGTCCGCTGAACCCGGATTTCGTGCTCAACGCCGAGCGTTACCAAGGCGCCAGTGTCTTGCTGGCCCGGGAAAACTTCGGCTGCGGATCGAGCCGCGAACACGCGCCCTGGGCGCTGGAAGAGTACGGTTTTCGCAGCATCATCGCGCCGAGCTACGCGGACATTTTCTTCAACAACAGCTTCAAGAACGGCCTGCTGCCGATCATCCTGAGCGAAAGCGAAGTCGATGAGCTGTTCAAAGTGGTTGAAGCCACACCGGGCTATCAGTTGAGCGTGGACCTGGAAGCGCAGACCGTGACCCGCGAAGATGGCAAGGTGTACCGCTTTGAAATCGACGCCTTCCGCAAGCACTGCCTGCTCAACGGCCTGGACGACATCGGCCTGACCCTGGTGGATGGCGAGGCGATTGCGGCGTTCGAGAGCAAGCATCGGGCTTCGCAGCCTTGGCTGTTTCGCTGAGGGGCAGTCTTAAGCTGCAAGCTGCAAGCTGCAAGCTGCAAGCTGCAAGCTGCAAGCTGCAAGCTACAAGCTACAAGCTACAAGCTGCAAGCTTCAAGCTGCAAGCTGCAAGCTACAAGCTTCAAGCTGCAAGAAATTCCGAGCCAGGCGCTGCATCACTCGTGGCTTGCCGCTTGAAGCTTGCCGCTGCCGAGTCGGCCTCGTTTTCCGGGCCGACATCTATTTTGAAACGAGGACGTTATGAGCAAGCAGATTCTGATTCTCCCAGGTGATGGCATCGGTCCGGAAATCATGGCCGAGGCGGTCAAGGTTCTGGAACTGGCCAGCGAGAAATATCAACTGGGTTTCGAACTGAGCCACGACGTCATCGGCGGCGCGGCCATCGACAAGCACGGTGTGCCGCTGGCAGATGAGACCCTTGAGCGCGCTCGCGCCGTTGACGCGGTGCTGCTCGGCGCCGTAGGCGGCCCGAAATGGGACGCCATCGAGCGCGACATTCGTCCGGAGCGGGGCCTGCTGAAGATCCGCTCGCAACTGGGCCTGTTCGCCAATCTGCGTCCGGCAATTCTCTATCCGCAACTGGCCGATGCCTCCAGCTTGAAGCCTGAGATCGTGGCCGGCCTGGACATCCTCATCGTCCGCGAGCTGACCGGTGGCATCTACTTCGGCGCACCACGCGGCACCCGCGAACTGGAAAACGGCGAGCGCCAGTCCTACGATACGTTGCCCTACAGCGAGAGTGAGATCCGTCGCATCGCCCGCGTCGGCTTCGACATGGCCCGCGTGCGCGGCAAGAAACTCTGCTCGGTGGACAAGGCCAACGTGCTGGCGTCCAGTCAGTTGTGGCGCGAAATCGTCGAGCAGGTGGCCAAGGATTACCCGGACGTCGAACTCAGCCACATGTACGTTGACAACGCTGCCATGCAGCTGGTCCGCGCACCGAAGCAGTTCGACGTGATCGTCACCGACAACATGTTCGGCGACATCCTCTCCGATGAGGCGTCAATGCTGACCGGGTCCATCGGCATGCTGCCGTCGGCATCGCTGGATTCGAAGAACAAGGGCATGTACGAGCCTTGCCACGGTTCGGCGCCTGACATCGCCGGCAAAGGTGTGGCCAACCCGCTGGCGACGATTCTGTCGGTGTCGATGATGCTGCGTTACAGCTTCAACGAGCACACCGCCGCTGACGCCATCGAGAAAGCCGTGAGCCTGGTGCTGGACCAGGGCTTGCGCACCGGCGACATCTGGTCCGAAGGCAATGCCCGGGTCGGGACGCAGGAAATGGGCGACGCCGTAGTCGCCGCGCTGCGCAATCTGTAATATCTCGGGCCCACGACTGTCAGGTTGAGCCCATTGGCTCTCTGCGGTCGGGGCCCCACTTTTAATTAAGGTGTAGTTGCGATGAAACGTGTAGGTCTGGTCGGTTGGCGCGGGATGGTCGGTTCCGTGCTCATGCAGCGCATGCTGGAAGAGCAGGATTTCGATCTCATTGAGCCGGTTTTTTTCACCACCTCCAACGTCGGCGGCCAAGGCCCGTCGGTGGGCAAGGACGTCGCGCCGCTGAAAGATGCCTACAGCATCGACGAGCTCAAGACCCTGGACGTGGTGCTGACCTGCCAGGGCGGCGACTACACCAACGAAGTCTTCCCCAAGCTGCGCGAAGCGGGCTGGCAGGGTTACTGGATCGACGCGGCGTCGTCCCTGCGCATGCAGGATGATGCGGTAATCATCCTCGATCCGGTCAACCGCAAGGTCATCGACCAGCAACTGGACGCCGGCACCAAGAATTACATCGGCGGCAACTGCACCGTCAGCCTGATGCTGATGGGCCTGGGCGGGCTGTTCGAGGCCGGTCTGGTGGAGTGGATGAACGTCATGACGTATCAGGCCGCTTCCGGCGCCGGTGCGCAGAACATGCGTGAGCTGATCAAGCAGATGGGCGCGATCAATGCGTCGGTGGCCGACGAGCTGGCGAACCCTGCCAGCGCGATTCTGGACATCGATCGGAAGGTGGCTGACGCGATGCGTGGCGAGGGTTTTCCGACCGAGAACTTCGGTGTGCCGCTGGCGGGCAGTCTGATCCCGTGGATCGACAAGGAGCTGCCGAACGGTCAGAGCCGCGAGGAGTGGAAAGGGCAGGCGGAGACGAACAAGATTCTGGGTCGTTTCAAGAGCCCGATTCCGGTCGATGGTATTTGCGTGCGCATCGGTGCGATGCGGTGCCACAGTCAGGCGCTGACGATCAAGCTGAACAAGGATGTGCCGATCGCGGATATCGAGGGGATGATCAGTCAGCACAACCCTTGGGTGAAGCTGGTGCCAAATAATCGCGAAGCGAGCATTCAGGAGCTGAGCCCGACGTCGGTGACCGGGACGTTGAATATTCCGGTGGGGCGTTTGCGCAAGTTGAACATGGGTTCGCAGTATCTGGGCGCGTTTACCGTGGGCGATCAGTTGCTGTGGGGCGCGGCCGAGCCGTTGCGTCGGATGCTTCGGATTTTGCTCGAGCGGTAATCACTGCTCGTAGGGGACTGATTTATTTACATAGCTTCACCGTAAATTAATCTGTCCCCGGATCTGCGGCGTGAGTTAGTACGCCAGGATCAAGAGCGTCTGCCTTGGGGGCAGACGTTTCGCCTTCGGCGAGTTACTTTTAAAAAGCCGGGAGCCGGACCAACCAAAAGTAACCAAAAGTGCCTGCTCCTGGTTTGGCCCGACTTCGTCGGGTTCCTTCACTCCGGTCCCGCTCCGTGGGCCCGCGCCGAACGGGCATCCATGCCCTGACGGCGCTCTCGCCGCATCCCTGCGGCTCGACCCACTCCGCGAGACCTCCGTTCAGCCTGCACCCAAGTCGCGATTTGTGTCGTCTGGACTCCTGCGTAGAAGATCAAGATCAACAGCTTCCCGGCTGAAGCCGGTCCTACGGGTGCGGGCGGTCTGTTAGTGGGACCGGCTTTAGCCGGGAAGGGGCCGGATCATTCACGATCGATTACCGATCGTTCCCACGCTCTGCGTGGTAATGCCGCTTCGGACGCTCTGCGTCCTGCAGAAGATGGGCATCAAGTCACCTATCTGACGCGGAGCGTCACAGGATGCATTCCCACGCGGAGCGTGGGAACGATCAAACACCGCGCACACCTGTGGGACCGGCTTTAGCCGGGAAGCTTTTGACCTTGCACTTGATCTGCTCTTGATCTTCCTACGCAAAAAGCCCAGACACCGCAAAACGCGACTTTGGTGCAGGCCGAACGCAGACGACGCGGAGTGGGCCGAGCCGCAGGGATGCGGCGAGAGCGCCGTCAGGACATGGATGTCCGTTCGGCGCGGGCCCACGGAGCGTCGTCGGAGTGAGGGAACCCGACGCAGTCGGGCCAAACCGAGAGCAGGCACTTTTGGTTACTTTTAGTGCTTTTTAAAAGTAACTCGCCGAAGGCGAAACAATCTGCCCCTAGGCAGATGCCTCTGATCTTGAATTTGATCTTGATCTTAAGACAGCAGCAAACCGCATGCCCGGCACTTCGATATACCGATGAACCACCATCGAAACCACCACAACCGCCACCACCACCAACAGCAATAACAGATTGTCGTTCAGGGCACTGCCCGTGCTCAGATACCGCACCAGCGACCCCGGAATCTCACCGGGCTTATCCACCAACAACGGATAACCGCCAAACTTCACTGCCACCGTCAGCCCGGTCGCAATGACGAAAATCACCGCCGCATGGGTCAGGTAGATCGACAGCCACAACCGCCCCAGCGCCGGAAACACCCGCACCTGCAACAGCCGCGAAACCACCCCGGCCTCCCAGGCAAACACCAGAATCGCCAGGCAAAACAGCAGCGCCAGCTCAATCGTCAGCGGGGCTTCGCCGTCCACCATCAGCCAGGCGATCGCCGCCAATACCGCCACCTCAAACACACTGCCCAGCGCCAGCCCCGGCGTGAAATTCCGCAACCGCGTGTACAACCGATACGTCACCGTGCCTGCAAAAAAACAGGCCGCGCCCCACAACACATAGCGCGTCAGCAGATCGGAATCCGCGAATAATCCGACAAACGCCAACCCGCCCAGCAGCGTGAAAATCATCCGCGCCATGCCTGGCAGCGCATAGCAGACCAGCCCGAAGATCAGCCACAGGTAAAACGCGACACTCAACCACCACGACGGGTAGTTGAACGACAGCGCATTGAAGCCCGGCCACCACGCCTGAATCAGCAACAGATTGGGCAGGATCTCCCCAGGGGCGCGGTCACCACTGAACGCCGGGAAATTCAACAGAAGCCCGTAGCGCTCCAGCACCAGCTTCAAACACTCGAACCCGATGAAGAACAACAGCACCGCGATGTGCAGCGGCAGGACCCGGCAGGCGCGGGCAACCATGAAGTCGCCCAGCTGCCGCGAGGTGTTCAGCGTGCCGACGTAGCGCCGGTACAGCAGAAAGCCGCTCAGGACGAAGAACAGACCGGCGAACTGACTGGCGTTACGGAAGAACGACAGCTCCGTGATGCTTCGCTCGATGTGCGAGTGATGAACGATCAGGGTCAGGGCACAAAGGCCGCGCAGGCTGTCGAGCACGGGGAATCGCTTCATCTTGATGATCCTTGTTTCAGATGAGTTAAGCGTGCGGGCACGCGAACGGCGCCAGCAGGCGTGCAGGGCAGGGCAAGACAGGGAGGAACAGACAGGAAAGTTACCACCTTCGGCACTGAGGCTGATGAGTGGCGGAGGGCGTTTGGAGAACAGGAGGTGACGCACTGCACGCTCGTAGCCGAAGGCTAACACCGGGTTCGTGAAAGTTTTGCCAACGGCGGGCGGCAGTATGCCCGAACCGCCACCCCGTTCGGAACAGGCAACTGCCGAAGTGTCAGCGCCAAAAATACGTAAAATCCCTATATATGGGATTGGCCGTTATATATTGAGATTATCCAGAAAACCGGTTTATAGTCCGCCCCGCATTCACTCATTAATAACAATCAGGTGAAGCCATGCAGGCGCAATTGATTGCGCTCGACTGGGGTACCACATCCCTTCGCGCGTATCGACTCGGCGAACACGGCCGGGTACTGGAACAACGTTCGCTCAGCGCGGGCATCATGCAGTTGCCATCGACACCTCGTTCGATCAGCGGGCAGCAGGTTTCCAACGGATTCGAGCTGGCGTTCGACGAAGCCTGCGGCGACTGGCTCGACGACGAACCGACGCTGCCGGTGATTGCCTGCGGCATGGTCGGCAGCGCCCAGGGCTGGCGCGAAGCGGTTTATCAGCAGACCCCCGCCAGCGTTGCGGCGCTTAGCTCTGCGTTGGTCACGGTGCGCAGCGTGCGCGGCGTCGACGTTCACATCATTCCCGGCATCCTGCAGCGCTCCGAGCCGCCCAACGTGATGCGCGGTGAAGAAACCCAGGTCCTCGGCATTCTCGACTCGCTGCCCGCCAGCGAAGCCGCCAGACCCCTGTTGATCGGCCTGCCCGGCAGCCATTCGAAGTGGGTGAGGGCGGTGGACGGCCGAATCGAGCATTTCGATACTTTCATGACCGGCGAGGTCTACGCCGCGCTGTCCAGCCACACCATTCTCGGCCGCACGATGCAGCGCAGCGATACCTTCGACGCCGAAGCGTTTGACCGAGGCGTGGCGGTGTCGCGGTCGGCCAATGGCGCGGCGGGTCCGCTGTCGACTATCTTCAGTTGCCGGACCCTCGGCCTGACCGGCGTGCTGTCCGGCACCGCGCAGTCCGATTACTTGTCCGGCCTGTTGATCGGCCATGAAATCGTCGCGCTGGCGCAATTGCTGCGCCAGACCGACGCGAATTTGCCCGCCGTGATCCTGATCGGCAGCGACGCCCTGATCGCACGCTACCAGCGCGCCCTCGATGCCAATGGTTTTGCCCAGGTGACCCTGGCAGAGCAGGCCACCGAGCGTGGCCTCTGGCAGGTCGCGGTGCAGGCCGGTCTGATTCAATCCTCCTCTTCGGCCGCTGCCCGGCCCCTTCATGTAGAGAACTGACATGCTCAAGCAAGCCCTCGTGCAAAACGGTCTGGTCGCGATTCTGCGCGGCCTGCGCCCCGAAGAAGCGCCGGCCATCGGTGATGTCCTGTACACCGCCGGTTTCCGCGTCATCGAAGTGCCGCTCAATTCCCCGCAGCCGTACGACAGCATCCGCCTGCTGCGTCAAAGCCTGCCCGCCGATTGCCTGATCGGTGCGGGCACGGTGCTGACGCCGGAGCAAGTGCACCAGGTCAAGGAAGCCGGCGGCCAGGTCATCGTCATGCCCCACAGTGACCCGAAGGTGCTGCGCGCGGCCAAGGCCGAAGGCATGTTTCTGTCTCCGGGTGTGGCGACGCCGACCGAAGCCTTCGCCGCCCTGGCCGAAGGCGCCGACGTGCTGAAGATGTTCCCTGCCGAGCAAATGGGCCCGGCGGTGGTCAAGGCCTGGCTGGCGGTGTTGCCGGCCGGCACGGCGCTGATCCCGGTCGGCGGCATCACCCCGGACAACATGAAAGTGTTCCTCGACGCCGGCGTGTCCGGTTTCGGCCTGGGTTCGGGGCTGTTCAAGCCCGGCATGAGCACCGACGACGTGGCCAAGAGCGCCAAGGCCTACGTTGATGCCTGGAACCAGCACAAGCCTGCCAACAATCAGTGACCCACCCGCTCGTTGCGCCAACGAGCTTGTGTTTACGAATAAGAGAGACAAGACATGAAAATCACCAAACTCACGACCTACATCGTTCCGCCGCGCTGGTGCTTCCTGAAAGTCGAGACCGACCAGGGCGTCACCGGTTGGGGCGAGCCTGTGGTCGAAGGCCGCGCGCACACCGTGGCTGCAGCGGTTGAGGAACTGTCCGACTATTTGATCGGCAAAGACCCACGCAACATCGAAGACATCTGGACTGTGCTCTATCGCGGCGGCTTCTACCGGGGCGGCGCCATTCACATGAGCGCGCTGGCGGGCATAGATCAGGCGCTGTGGGACATCAAAGGCAAGGCGCTGGGCGTGTCTGTCAGCGACCTGCTCGGCGGCCAGGTGCGGGACAAGATTCGGGTGTATTCGTGGATCGGCGGCGACCGTCCGGCTGACACCGCGAGTGCGGCGAAAGAAGCGGTGGAGCGTGGCTTCACTGCGGTGAAAATGAACGGCACCGAAGAGCTGCAGTTCCTCGACACCTTCGACAAGGTCGACCTGGCCCTGGCCAACGTCGCCGCGGTACGTGATGCCGTGGGCCCGAATGTCGGCATCGGCGTCGATTTCCATGGTCGCGTGCACAAGCCGATGGCCAAGGTGCTGATGAAGGAGCTGGACCCCTACAAGCTGATGTTCATCGAAGAGCCGGTACTCAGCGAGAACTACGAAGCGCTGAAGGAACTGGCGCCGTTGACCAGCACGCCGATTGCCTTGGGCGAGCGTTTGTTCTCCCGTTGGGATTTCAAACGCGTGTTGAGCGAAGGTTATGTCGACATCATCCAGCCGGACGCGTCCCACGCCGGCGGCATCACCGAAACCCGCAAGATCGCCAACATGGCCGAAGCCTATGACGTGGCACTGGCGCTGCATTGCCCGCTGGGTCCAATCGCGCTGGCCGCGTGCCTGCAACTGGACGCCGTTTGCTACAACGCGTTCATTCAGGAGCAAAGCCTGGGTATCCATTACAACGAAAGCAACGACCTGCTCGACTACATCAAGAACCCCGAAGTCTTCGACTACGACAAGGGCATGGTGAAGATCCCGAACGGCCCGGGCCTGGGCATCGAGATCAACGAAGAGTACGTCAAGGAGCGCGCCGCCATCGGCCACCGCTGGCGCAACCCGATCTGGCGCCACGCCGACGGCAGCTTTGCCGAGTGGTGATTGCTCCCCGGCTTTGAGCCCGACTGATCGTTCCCACGCTCCGCGTGGGAATGCATCCCCGACGCTCGGCGTCGACTGCCTGACGCAGAGCGTCCAGAGCAGTGTTAGCACGCAGAGCGTGGGAACAATCAAACACACGAAACACAAAACTCCAGACCTCAGATAACCATAAAAAGAGGCACATCCCTTGCGCACACAGACTGCTTCCCAAGCGCGGGCGACCACCGCCACGCCGACCCGCAAACGCTTTTTCATCATGGTGCTGCTGTTCATCACCGTGGTGATCAACTACCTCGACCGCAGCAATCTCTCCATCGCCGCCCCCGCACTGACCAGCGAGTTGGGCATCGACCCGGTGCATGTCGGCCTGATCTTCTCCGCGTTCGGCTGGACCTACGCCGCCATGCAGCTGCCCGGTGGCTGGCTGGTGGATCGCGTCCCGCCACGCATCCTATACACCGTCGCGCTGGCGTTGTGGTCCATCGCGACCATCTTCCTCGGCTTCGT
This sequence comes from Pseudomonas sp. HP_01, assembly GCF_055284355.1. Taxonomy (NCBI): domain Bacteria; kingdom Pseudomonadati; phylum Pseudomonadota; class Gammaproteobacteria; order Pseudomonadales; family Pseudomonadaceae; genus Pseudomonas; species Pseudomonas sp. HP_01. The sequence continues at coordinate 35,221 of NZ_JBTOPV010000023.1, forward strand.
TGGCAGCTTCATCGGCCTGTTCGTCCTGCGCATGGCCGTCGGCGCGCTGGAGGCCCCGGCGTATCCGATCAACAGCCGCGTCGTCACCGCCTGGTTCCCGGAAAAGGAACGCGCCACCGCCGTCGGCTTTTACACCTCAGGCCAGTTCGTCGGCCTAGCGTTCCTGACCCCTGTGCTCGCGTGGCTGCAGACTCGCTACGGCTGGCACATGGTCTTCGTGGCCACCGGCGGCGTCGGCGTGCTCTGGGCGGCGATCTGGTACATGGTTTACCGCGAACCCCGCGATTTCAAAGGCATCAACCAGGGCGAGATCGACCTGATCCAGGACGGCGGTGGCCTGGTCGACATGCAGACCGATGCCTCCAAACGCAAAACCGGTTTCAGCTGGCAGGACCTCGGTATCGTGCTGACCAAGCGCAAGTTATGGGGCATTTACCTCGGCCAGTTCTGCCTGAACTCGACGCTGTGGTTCTTCCTCACCTGGTTCCCGACCTACCTGGTCAAATACCGCGGCATGGACTTCATCAAGTCCGGCCTGCTGGCCTCGCTGCCGTTCCTTGCCGCATTCGTCGGCGTGCTCTGCTCGGGATTCTTCTCCGACTGGCTGATCCGTCGCGGTCACACCGTGGGCTTCGCCCGTAAAACGCCGATCATCGCCGGCCTGCTGATCTCCACCTCGATCATCGGCGCCAACTACGTTGACTCGACCCCGCTGGTGATCGCCTTCCTCGCCCTGGCGTTTTTTGGCAACGGCCTGGCGTCGATCACCTGGTCGCTGGTGTCGACCCTCGCCCCGGCGCGGCTGTTGGGGCTGACCGGTGGCACGTTCAACCTGATCGGCAACCTGGCGGCGATCGCCACGCCGATCGTCATCGGCTTCCTGGCGTCGGGTGATTCCTTTGCGCCAGCGATCACTTACATCGCCGTTCTGGCGCTGCTCGGGGCGTTGTCCTACATCCTGCTGGTGGGCAAGGTGGAACGCATCGAGCTGTAATGACCCTGTCGATGCGTAATGAGGGACGTCAATCACGTGCCCGGTGACGAACGTTTCTTGAGGAAGGCATGGCAGCCGCCGATGCCTTGATAGGAGCGGGCTTGGGAGGTTCTCTACAGCAAAGGGAGCAATCTTTCGAGAGGGTGCTCAGGCGCTCCACTGGATCGCTGCTGAACCGTTTGGAGGGACAAAATCGACCCTCCAAACGGTTTTAGTATCGGGGGAGAGCACCCAAGCTGGCGCAGGCTTTCAGGCAGCGCTAGAGGTTAGAAATCCCAGTTCAGCGACAACCCCACGCCGTGGGTTTTATCCCGGGCGCCCAGCAGGCCGTTGTAGTCCAGGTTGATCCGCGCATCCCGGTTCAAGACAAGGCTGGCGCGGGCGCCCACGACGGCGGCGTCCCGGTCCATGGACACGCTTTGCACGGCAAAGGTATTCACCCCGCTGGCGAAGGCCAGGTGCTGCTCGGCCGAGGTATCGCTCAGGTTATGCTGCCAGCCCAACGTACCTGAGACGTCCAGCTTCTGGGTATCGGTGAGGTTGAACCGGCTACCGGCGCGCGCGCCCAGCGTGGACAGCACGGTGTCGCGGGTGTCGTCCTTCCCCTTGAGCGCCGTGGCGCCGCCCTTCTCGGTAAAGCTGTCGCTGTCGAAGTGCACATAGGCCAGGTTGGCGAAGGGCTCCAGCGCCAAAGGCTGCAGGTTCAGGCGATAGGCTGCTTCGGTGAACACCTGGGTCGATTGCGCGTCGCGCTTGACCTTGAGGCGGTCGGCCGAGGTGCCCAGTTGCAGGTCTCGCTTGACGTCGATGCGGTGCCAGCTATGGGATGCACCTGCGGTCAGGCGCAACGGCCCTTCCTCGTGGCCAATGTAGGCACCCAGGTGGTAGCTATTGGCCGAGGCGCTGGAATGGGTGTCGTCTCCCATGCCCAACGAGGTATCGCTATAGCCGACCATGGCGCCCAACCGGGTGTGCTCAGATACCAAGCCGTCCACACCGGCGAGCAGGCCGCCCAGGGATGAGGTTGCACTGGCGCTGTCGCTGCTGCCGGCGTTTTTGCCCCAGGCGCCCAGGCCTTTCACCCACAGGTTGTTGCCCTCAACACCCTCTGCAGGCTGGTCGTACAGCCCGTCGACGCGCAGGCGATCACCTACGGCATCGCGTAGCTGGCGACTGTCGTTGATCAACTGCGTGGCGATGGCCGGATGCACTTCGCCGGACAGCTGGGTGTAGGCACGCCGAGCGGTAGCCGCATCAGGGCTCAACAGCAGCTCTTCGTACACCGCGTTACCGGCCCCCAATTGCTCGGCGGCAGCCGCTACGCTGGCCTGATTAGCGGTTTGCGCGGCGCTGGCGAAGCTGTCCGCGTTGCGCGCCAGGGCCAGGGCAACGCCCGTACTGCTGTAGGCCAGGTTGCCATCCAGGAAAGCGTAGTTATCCAGCACCGACCCGAACTGGCCCTGCACGCCGCCAGCGGCTTGCAGCACATTGAACTGCCGGCCGATCAGGCTGTTGACCTCGCCTGTGGTGAAGCCGGCGCCGTTTTCCAGCGAGAGGGCCATGGTCGCACCGCTGACCGTGGCCTGTCCGCCGGCGATGATGCGGTCGCTGCCAGTGGGCGACAACTCCACCGCATACACAGCGCCGGGCGCCAGGTTAAGGTCTCCCGCCACCTGTAAGGTGCCCACGGAATTGCCCGGCGCTACCGTACCGCCGCGGTTGGCGACCAGGGACGCGACCCGGCCGTTGCCGCCCAGTATGCCGGTGTCGTTGACGGTCACTGCCGAGGCCAGCGACCCATTGATCGCCAGGCGCCCTTCATTGACCAGGGTTGGGCCGCTGTAGGTATTGGCGCCGGTCAGCACCAGGGTACCGATACCTGTCTTGGTCAAGCCGCCATGCCCGGATATGTCATTGCTCCACGTGTCCCGCCCGCATTGTGGCCCGCTGCAGAGGCGCTGGGTCGGTTTACCGGCATCGACCACCGCGCCTGTCCCCGGCAGGTTGGCCACGAACTGGCTGTCGCCATAGGCGCCGCTGATACGAAACTCAGCGGGAATATCCGCCTCGGTGACGAACATGCTCGGGCCGTTGACGGCCTTGCCCAGGTTGATCATGCCCCAGCCATAGAGCGCGTCCACGCCAGGCGCGCCGAGGTCGGTGGCAGTGGTTTTCAACACGTCGGCCACCTGTGCGCCGGTCATGTAGGGGAAGCGCTCCATCAGTACCGCCATGCTGCCCGCCACATGGGGCGCGGCCATGGAGGTACCGTTTTTGTTGGCCCAGCCCACGGTCAGGTCTTGCAGGCTGGTGCCGTTAAGCACCGAGCTGTAGATCCGCGTACCTGGCGCCGACACGCAGAAGCTGGCCGTGTAGCCGCAGCGAGAAGAAAAGGTGCTCAAGGTGTAAGGCGTGGCGCCAGCGGCCGTGGCGTTGGGGTTTTGCTGCAGGGCAGCAACCGTCAGCCAGTTGGGGGCGATCTCTGGCACGAAATACCCGAGTCCGGCCATGGCGTCCGGGTTGTTCAGGTTGTAGTCGTTGCCTGCGGCGAAAATGGTCACCACGCCGCTGCGCGCAGCATCGATGGCGCCCTGATAAGCGCCCCCTGGGCGAGTGCCGAGGATCTGTTGGATCTGATTGAACTGCAGCTGCGCATCCTGAACGGTAAAGTGCGGAAAGGCCGGGTCGCGACCGCCCTGGTCAAAGCGGTCGGTAATGCCAATGCCCCAGCTGTTGTTGATGATGCGCGCGCCACTGCTGACCAATGCGTTCCAGCCAGCCTGGTAAACCGCGCCGTCGTTGCCCAGCACAATGCCGTCTTCCGGGCCTGGGTCGCCGTTGTCGGCGCTGATGATCTGGGCGTTGAAGGCCACGCCGTGCATGGGCCCGCCGTCACGGTTGCCGCCCGCGATGCCACCTACGTGGGTGCCATGGTTACCCAGCCGGCCGTTGGAGTCAGGGGTAGGGGTCCCATCGTAACGAAAGGCATCGCCGGCCTTCACCGGAATATAGGGGTCGGTGTACTCGCGAATGCCACTGGTGACCAGGTTGATCACTTTATCCGGGCTGGCGAATTCCGGGTGCGGTACGTACACCGGCTGATCGAAAATCCCCAACTTCACGCCTTTGCCGGTGTAACCGGCCGCGTAGGCCTGGTCGGCGTTGATCGCGCCCAGCCCCCATTGCGCAGTGAACTCCGGGCTGCGCCAACTGGCGACATTCCCTGCCTGGCCGGCTTCTACGTAAGGCGCAGCCTGGGCTGCACCGAGGGTGGCCAGGTAACAGGCCAGGGCGCCGCAAGAAGCGCGATGGGCTTGCCGAATAGCGTGCCGAATGGAGCTGACAGCAAGCTGTCGAGTGGTGGATGGCTTTTTCATAAATACAACTGTCCTTAGTTAGCGCACACAAAACCCCGCGCGAATGCCGTCTTGGCATCCGCGTCGTTCTTTTTCCAACATTGGGTAGGTTGAAACATTCAGCTTCAGGAAAGCGGCGGGCGAAGGCCTGGCTCGCCGTGCCGCTTTGCGTTTAGAACTGCCAGTTAAGGCTCAAGCCAATGCCGTGGCTTTTTTCACGGCTGGCCAGTTGGCCGTTGTAGTCCAGGCTGACGCTGGCCTCACGGCTCAGCGCCATGCGGGCATGGGCACCCACCAGGGCCGCGTCACGCACCAGGGGCGAGCTTTCGATGCCGAAGTTACTGCCGCCTGCCGCAAAGGCCATGTGCTGCTCTGAATCGGTGTCGTTCAGGTTGTGCTGCCAGCCCAGGCTGCCGGAGAGGTCCAGCTTCTGATGATCATTGATTGCGATGGTTTTAAGCGCCCGCACACCCAGCGTGCCGAGCACGGCTTCACGGGTATCGCTGCCGGATGCAAGCGCTGCGGCATCTCCCTTCTCGCTGAAGCTATCCGTGCCAAGGTGTACATAGGCCAGGTTGGCGAAGGGCTCAAGCACTGCGGGCTGCAACTGAATACGGTACGCCGCTTCGGTGAAAACCTGTGCGGTTTGCGCATTGTGTTTGGTTTTCTCCCGGCCACTGGCGCCGCCGACCTGTACATCGCGCCTGCCGTCGATCCGGTGCCAGCTGTAGGCACCGCCGAAGGTCAGGCGCCAGGCGCCGATCTCATGACCCAGGTAGGCGCCCAGATGGTAGCTGTCTACCGATGCACGGGAATGGGTACCCGAGCCCATATTGACCGAGCTGTCGCTGTAGCCGCCTACCAGACCAAGGCGTGTGGCTTCGCCTACGTCGCCGTCGACACCCGCCAGCAAGCCGCCAATGGACGAGGTATAGCCAGCCGTATCGCTGCGGGAATCCGTTTTGCCCCACGCGCCCAAGGCCTTGAACCACACATTGTCTTGCGCTGCGGTATTGGCATCGGCACCGAACACGCTGGCGCCCAGGCGCTCGCCTACGGCATCACGCACATAGCGGCTGTCGTTGATCAACTGGGTGGCGACTGCCGGGTAGATCTCGCCCGACAGCTGCTGGAAACTTTCCCGGGCCGAGGCGCCACTTTGCGCGAGCAGCAGGTTTTCGTACACCGCGTTTCCTGCCCCCAATTGCTCGGCGGCCGAAGCCACTGCTCCTTGGTTAGGGGTCTGCGCCACGCTGTCGAATGCCGCCGTGCGCTCGATATTCAGCGCAACGCCGTTAGCGGCGTAGTCCAGCCGGCCGCCGATGAAAGCGTAGTTGGAGGTGACCGCGGCGAACTGCCCGTTCACACCGTTGGCGGTTTGCAACACGTTGTACTGGCGGCCAACCAGGGTCTGGCCAGGCGTGGCATTCAAGGCCATCGGCGTCGGGTCCAGTGCCAGGGTCATGTTGGCCCCCGACACTGTGGCACTGCCGGTGGCCACAATGCGGTCACTGGCCGTGGGCGAAAGCTCTACCGCGTAGGTTGAGCCAGGCGCGAAGGTTAAGTCACCGTTCACCTGCAAGGTGCCGATGGAGTTACCCGGCGCAACCTGCCCGCCGCTCAACGCGGTGAGGTTACCGACCTGGCCATTGCCGCCCAAGGTGCCACCCGCATTGACCTGCACGGCGGACGCCAGGGAGCCATTGACCGACAGCACACCACCGTTGACCTGGGTATCGCCGCGATAGGTATTGTTCCCTTCAAGGATCAGCCGGCCAGCGCCGGACTTGATCAGGCTGCCTTGATACTGGCGCTGAGCCGCTGCCGCAGCGCGGGCGGTGCCCACGGCGTAGTCGGTCTGGTCCTGTTGGCTGGCGGTGCTGGCCACGCCGTTCTGCCAACCTCTGCTGACCAGGGTTTGCTGCCAGGCGGCCTGTTCAGCAGTGTCCTCGGCCTGGCGCTGGATCAACGCCTGATCAGAAATATCGTTACTCCAGACATCGGTTTGGCCGGCGCCCAGGGTGGCATCGAAGGTGCCCAGCAACTGGCCTGGGCCGCGCATGGCCCGTTCCAGGTTGGCTACACCCCAGCCCACAGTACCATTGGGCGCCCAGGTGACCGAACCATCGAGCTGGGTCGCGGTGGTGAGCAGCACCTGCAAGGCCTGCTCGTTGTTCATGTAAGGGTAGCGCTCCATCACCAGCGCCAATGCGCCGGTGGCATGGGGCGCGGCCATGGACGTACCGGACTTGAGCGCATAGCCGCCGCCAGGCACGGTGCTGTTGATCAGCCTCCCCGGTGTGGTGATGCACCAGTATTTGGCAATGCCGCACTGGTTGTAGCGCTGGGCATTGGCACTATCGAGGCCAGACACCGCCAGCCAGTGGCCTTCCAGGTCCGGCTCGAAATACGGCAGCGCAGAACGCACACTGGCGTTGGCATAGCCGGTATTGCCAGCACTGAAGACGTTGATCACGCCCTTGCGCGACACGTTAGCCGCTTCATCCAGCCAGGTGCCCCGGTTGTAATGCTGGGCATAGGCGGCCTGTACGCCTTTCAACGTCGCGTAGGTCACATCCGGCGGCTGGCTACCCCAACTGTTGTTAATCGCCCGCACACCGGCATCGGCCAGCGCGCCATAAGCGGCCTTGAAGTACTGCGGGTCTGGACTCGGGCCAAACAGGAAGCTGTCGCTCTGGTTGGTGTTGGCCACATAGATTTGCGCGTTGTATGCCACGCCATGCATGCCAACGCCATCACGGGCCGCGCCCATGGTCCCGGTCACGTGGGTGCCGTGGGTGTCGTTATTAGGGTTGATGGCACCTGTGATGCTAAAAGGCGAACCATTTACATAGGTGCCGTTGGCCGTTACCGCATGGTAGCGGGATGGGCTCGCTTCGGGATGTGAGGGGTCGAACCCCGAGTCCATCGCGCCGATTTTTACGCCGTTGCCGGTGATACCGGCAGCATAAGCCTGGTCAGCCTGGATACGGCCCAATCCCCAGTCGCTCTGAAATTCTTCCGAGCGCCAACTGGCCGCGTTGCCTAACTTTCCCTGTTCTGCGTAGTCTGCATAAGCCGAGCAGCCAAAGGTAAAAGACAACGCGCAAAGTGCGGTCGTGGTTGCGGGTTTAACGGAATAACGGACAGCATTGGACGGCTTGAACCTTCGCATCCCTGCACACCTTTTTTATTTATTAGCTCCCTAGTGAGCGCCGTAAGAAAATAGTCCGCTGCGGAGGGGATGGCAACTAATTTGTTTCAAATTTGATACAAAGCCAGCCGCGAGAGAATACGCAGGTCACAGGGCATAATGCGTCCTGATGAGGCATCTGGAAGGGTCCAGGCACAACTAAGGTGCAATGCGGGATAGTGGCCTTTTAGTTCCATTTCAAGGAATCAGTTGTTTTTTAATTGATCTGGCGTAGTGGTCTTGGCGACCTCCGCAGTTATAGGTCCTGCGGGGGGACAGGTAATAAGGAGATATTCAAGTAATAAATAGCGGGAACTTTGTCTGAGCCATTATTTAGCCATGTCACAATGCCATCATCATGTAACCTCGGGCGTTCGAGCAAGCCGTCACTGCGCAGCCGTTGTATTAGATAAGGTCAGGCCGGGTGCCCGAAACAGTGGTGCAGTGATTATGTTCGCGCAACTTCCATTAGTGCCGGCCACGGCAAGCGATACTTCGTCCCTAACGTGTTCAAACCCTCAGCTCTATGTTCGGCGGGCACCCGTTTATGTTGAAAAGCGGTCATCAGCCCTGGGGGCAGGTTTGCCACGGAGAAAAAAGAGCTGTCAAGACCGATGCACCTCCAGATACTGGGTGAAGCTGTGCCCGCGTGGACAGGCTTCAAGCCTGGCGACGATAATGTCGCCGGTTTTCTGATTCGATAAGGCGCGCCATGCACGATGCATCCGACACCGCCGTCACTGGCAAAGACCCTGCACCCACCGGCACGCAAACGCTGATTCGCGGCCTGGGCGTGATTCAGGCGGTCGCCAGCGGCGCTCGCGATCTCAAGGAAATCGCCCGGCTGATCGGCACCACCCGCAGCACCACCCACCGGCTCGCCAGTTGTCTGGTGGAGGAGCGTTACCTGCGGGTGTTGCCGCAGACGGGTTATGTGCTGGGGCCCAAACTGATCGAGCTGGGGTTCCAGGCCCAGGAAGAAGTGCCGCTGCTGGTGCTGGCCAGACCCTTTCTCGACGAACTGTCGGCACTCACCGGCGACACCGTGCACCTGGCGATGCGCGACGGCGACGAGGTCTTGTACCTGCATAAAAATCCTGGTCGCAATGGCCCGGAGATGCGTTCGCGGGTGGGCCATCGCATGCCGCTGGCGCGCACCGGCATCGGCAAGGCGTTGCTGCTGGACAGTCCGGAAAGCGAATGGCAACGGCTGTACGAAATCAGCGTGCCGACCACCGGCAAGAACCCGCTGTGGCCGGCCCATGAAGAGCAAACCTGGGAGCAGGTGCAGGCGCGCATGCACGAGTACGTAAAGGGCGGTTATGCGTTTGATCTGGAAGACAACGAACCGTCGATCCGCTGCGTGGCCGCGCCGGTGCGTGATGCCAGCAAGCAGATTGTCGCCGGCATCAGCATCGCCAGCACCGTGCCGTACATGCCGCTGGAAAAGATGGCCGACTTGGTGCCGGTGATCAAGGACGCGGCGGCACGGCTGTCGGCGGAGTTGGGCGGGTAGTGCGTCGCCCCGCATTGCGCGGGGCGAACCGGCGAATCAGGCCTTCAACGTGGCCATATCAATCACGAAACGGTACTTCACATCGCCCGCAATCATGCGGGTGTACGCTTCGTTGATGTTCTTGATATCCAGCATCTCGATGTCGCAGGTGATGCCGTGCTCGGCGCAGAAATCCAGCACTTCCTGGGTCTCGGCGATGCCGCCGATCAGTGAGCCCGCCAGCACGCGGCGCTTCATCACCAGATTGGCCGCATGCAGCGCCGGGTCGACGGGTTCGATCAGACCGACGAGGATGTGCACGCCGTCGAAACGCAGGGTTTCGAGGTAGGGATTCAAGTCGTGCTGCACCGGAATGGTGTCCAGCAGGAAGTCGAAATGACCGGCAGCGGCTTTCATCTGCTCTGCATCCGTCGAGACGATGACGTGATCGGCGCCCTGACGACGACCTTCCTCGGCCTTGCTCGCCGAGCGGGTGAACAGGGTGACTTCCGCGCCCATGGCCTTGGCGAACTTGATGCCCATGTGGCCCAGACCGCCCATGCCGAGGATGCCCACTTTGTCACCGGCCTTGACGCCGTAATGCTTGAGCGGCGAGTAGGTGGTGATGCCGGCGCACAGGATCGGCGCTGCGGCGGCCAGGTCGAGTTTTTCCGGGATACGTACGACGAAGTGCTCGCTGACCACGATGCTGTTGGAGTAACCGCCCATGGTGTTGCTGCCGTCGACGCGGTCCGGGGTGGCGTAGGTCATGGTCGGGCCTTCGAGGCAATACTGCTCGAGGTCTTGGGCACAGGCTTCGCAGTGACGGCAGGAATCGACCATGCAGCCGACGCCGACCAGATCGCCGACTTTGTGCTTGCTGACGTTGGCGCCCACTTCGGTGACTTTGCCGACGATCTCGTGGCCCGGCATCAGCGGGTATACAGCGATGCCCCACTCGTTGCGCGCCTGGTGGATGTCGGAGTGACAGACGCCGCAGTACAGGATCTCGATGGCCACGTCGTCCGGCCGCGGGCTGCGGCGGCTGAAGGTCATGGGGGCGAGGGGTGCGGTGGCGGACTGGGCGGCGTAACCGATGGCTGTGTACATGAAGAACCTCGCAAAAACGATAACGGTTGAGGCGATGCATTGTCCTCAGGCAGGGCATCGGCGGCCATGGTCATTCCTCCGTCTGTCATGCCTGATCCTCCGGATTTCACAGATCGGGTAGGGCGTCACGCTGCTGATCTGCGATGATAGCGGTGTCAAATCCTCCGTATGGCTGCCCATGTCTCCTCTTTCCCATTCCGATGCCAACACTGAGTTGGTCTCCCTCATCAAGCCACTGGCACCGCGCCCGGGTTTCGTCGACACCCTCGTCCCGGGCGTGCAGGCGATGTCGTGGGATTACTACGTCGCCAGCAGCCCGCAGATCTACGAACCCAGCCTGGTGATCATCGCCCAGGGCAGCAAACTCGCCCGCCTGGGCCCGCGGACGCTGGAGTACGGTGCCGGTCATTATCTGGTGCAGGCGTTGTCGGTGCCGTTCATGTGCGAGACCTTCGCCACGGCCGAGGCGCCGATGTATGGCGTCGCGGTGTCGATTGATCGCACGCTGCTCAGCGAGCTGGTGCACGCCATGGGCGAGGCGCCGAACGTCAAGGTCAAGGCGCAGACGCCGGAATCCATGACGTCCGCCGAGCTGGATGCGCCAATGCGCGAAAGCGTCGAGCGGTTGCTGCGCTGTCTGCACGATCCGCTGGACGCGCAAGTGATGGGGCAGGCTCGGGTCAGAGAGGTGGTGTATGCCGCATTGCGCGGTCCCCAGGCCGGGGTGCTGCGGGCGCTGGTCGAGCAGACAGGCCACTTTGCGCGCATTGCCGCGTCGCTGCAGCACCTTCGCGACCATTACGATCAGGCCTTGAGCGTCGAGGATCTGGCTCGCTGCGCCAATATGAGCACCTCGACCTTCCACGAACACTTCAAACGCAGCACCTTGCTGTCGCCGGTTCAGTACCTGAAACGCGTGCGGCTGCTCAAGGCACAGCAGATGCTGATCGGCGAGGGCATGGGTGTGGCGCAAGTGGCGCACAAGGTCGGGTATCAGAGCACGTCGCAGTTCAGCCGCGAGTACAAACGCTACTTCGAGCGCAATCCGGGGGAAGAGGGCGAGCGGCTGAAAATATCAGCGTGAGGGTGATTGCTGAACCTCAAAAGCTTCCCGGCTAAAGCCGGTCCTACGAAGGTTATGCGGTGTCTTTGTGGGACCGGCTTCAGCCGGGAAGAGGCCGGTGATCACCATCGATTTCGCAGCGTGCCCACTGACGCCTTCCCGGCTAAAGCCGGTCCCACTGAACGCGCGCAGTGTCAGTAGGACCGGCTTTAGCCGGGAAGCTTGCAGCTCAAAGCGTGAAGCTTGAAGCTTGCCGCTTCTCTTACATATTGGGATAGGTCGGGCCGCCTGCGCCTTCCGGTGCTACCCACGTAATGTTCTGCGACGGATCCTTGATGTCACAGGTCTTACAGTGGACGCAGTTCTGCGCGTTGATCTGGAAGCGCTTGGCGCCATCTTCCTGGGTCACCACCTCGTAAACCCCTGCCGGGCAATAGCGCTGGGCAGGCTCGTCGTACTTGGGCAGGTTGACGCTGATCGGGATGCTCGGATCCTTCAGCTTCAAGTGGCACGGCTGCTCTTCTTCGTGGTTGGTGCCGGAGATGAATACCGAACTCAACTTGTCGAAGCTCAGCTTGCCGTCGGGTTTCGGGTAGTCGATCTTCTTCGAGTCGGCCGCCAGCTTCATGCACGCGTAGTCTGGCTTGGTGTCGTGCAGGGTGAAGGGGATCTTGCCGCCAAACAGGTTCTGGTCGACGAAGTTGAACGCGCCACCGAGGATCGCGCCGAACTTGTGGACAGCGGGCCCGAAGTTACGGCTGGCGAACAGTTCTTCGTGCAGCCAGCTGGCCTTGAAACCCTCGACATAGCCGTTCAGAGCGTCGCCACCCTCGTTGCCAGCGAACAGCGCATCGGCCACCGCTTCGGCGGCGAGCATGCCGGACTTCATGGCCGTGTGGCTGCCCTTGATCTTGGCGAAGTTCAGGGTGCCCAGGTCGCAACCGATCAGTGCGCCGCCGGGGAAGACCATCTTCGGCAGCGAATTCAGGCCACCCTTGCAGATGGCCCGTGCGCCGTAGCTGATGCGCTTGCCGCCTTCCAGGTACTGCTTGAGGACCGGGTGATGCTTCAGGCGCTGGAATTCATCGAACGGCGACAGGTACGGGTTGGCGTAGGACAGGTCGACGATCAGCCCGACCACGACCTGATTGTTTTCCAGGTGGTAAAGGAACGAGCCTCCGGTGTTCTCGGTGGCCATGATGTCCAGCGGCCAGCCGGCGGTGTGCACCACCAGGCCTAGCTGATGTTTGGCCGGATCGACTTCCCAGATTTCCTTCAGGCCGATCCCGTAATGCTGGGCGTCGGCCTCGCTGTCGAGGTTGAAGCGGTTGATCAGCTGCTTGCCGATGTGGCCACGGCAGCCTTCGGCGAACAGCGTGTATTTGCCGCGCAGTTCCATGCCGGGGGTGTACAGGCCTTCTTTCGGATTGCCTTCACGGTCGACGCCCAGATCACCGGTGAGAATCCCGCGCACCACGCCGCTCTCATCGATCAGCGCTTCCTGAGCCGCGAAGCCCGGGTAGATTTCGACGCCGAGGTTCTCGGCCTGCTGCGCCATCCAGCGGCACAGGTTACCCAGCGAGATGATGTAATTGCCTTCGTTGTGCATGGTCTTGGGCACGAACGCGCCCGGGACTTTCTGGCTGGCGTCGGCACCGGTCAGCACATAGATGTCGTCACTTTTTACCGGCGTGTTGAGCGGGGCGCCGAGGGCTTTCCAGTCGGGGAACAGCTCGTTGAGGGCGCGGGGTTCGAACACGGCGCCGGAGAGGATGTGAGCACCGACCTCGGAGCCTTTTTCCACCACGCAGACGCTGATTTCCTGACCGGCGTCAGCGGCTCTCTGTTTCAGGCGGCAAGCGGCAGACAGCCCGGCGGGCCCGGCTCCGACGATGACGACGTCGAACTCCATAAATTCGCGTTCCACAGGCTATCTCCTACTCAAGGCTCAACGGCGTATTTTTTAGGCGTATTTTTATAGATGCTTAAACCGACACCGGGAAGGTCGTTGCCCCGGGGTGTCATCTTGAAGGCGCGCATTATATCTACACCACCTCGCAGGTCCAATACAAACGTTTGTTTGAATCGGCCGAAACCCTGATAAATCATGGTGAGACGGCTTGTGACTGGCGTTTATGTCGTATTGACCCGACCCGGCGTTGCGGTCAAGATACGGGCGGTTTTGCGCTCGCTCCGGGTCGTTCGTCAGTCCCGCAATTGTTTGCAGCAGCGCACAGACCGTCGGTAGCAGAACACCGGTAAAAGCAACGTGAGCATCGCCCCCACGCAGTCGTCAGCACTACCACCAGCACCACGCCGGCGGCGCGCTGCAGTTTACACGGGCGGTCACTGTCTGGCTTGGATTGCCGCCGTAGCGTGGCCGCTTTTGCTGACATCAGCATTCAGCAACCACGAATACGTTGTTTTCACAGGTGTTCTTTACACTGACGAGTACCCATCGCCGGGCAAGGCCTGGCGACTTCTTTTCACCGGAGAGAAACGAGGAATCCATGAAGGTTCTTGTAGCTGTCAAACGAGTGGTCGACTACAACGTCAAGGTTCGCGTCAAAGCGGACAACTCCGGCGTCGATCTCGCCAACGTTAAAATGTCGATGAACCCCTTCTGCGAAATCGCTGTGGAAGAAGCCGTCCGCCTGAAAGAGAAAGGCGTGGCGACTGAGATCGTCGTCGTTTCCATTGGTCCGACCACCGCTCAGGAGCAACTGCGTACCGCGTTGGCACTGGGTGCCGATCGCGCCATCCTCGTAGAGTCCGCTGACGAACTGACCTCCCTGGCCGTGGCCAAGTTGCTCAAGGCCGTTGTCGATAAAGAGCAGCCGCAGCTGGTCATCCTCGGCAAACAGGCGATCGACAGCGATAACAACCAGACCGGCCAGATGCTGGCTGCGCTGAGCGGTTATGCCCAGGGCACCTTCGCTTCCAAAGTCGAAGTGTCCGGCGACAGCGTCAACGTCACCCGTGAAATCGACGCTGGCGCGCAGACCGTTTCCCTCAAGCTGCCGGCCATCGTCACCACCGATCTGCGTCTGAACGAGCCGCGCTACGCGTCGCTGCCAAACATCATGAAAGCCAAGAAGAAGCCTCTCGAAGTGCTGACGCCTGATGCGTTGGGTGTTTCGACTGCGTCCACCAACAAGACCCTGAAAGTTGAAGCGCCGGCTGCTCGCAGTGCAGGCATCAAGGTCAAGTCGGTTGCTGAACTGGTTGATAAACTGAAAAACGAAGCGAAGGTGATCTGATGACGACCCTGGTTATCGCTGAGCACGAAAATGGCGCAATCGCTCCCGCCACCCTGAATACCGTTGCTGCTGCCGCAAAAATCGGTGGTGACATCCACGTCCTGGTCGCGGGTCAGAACGTTGCTGCCGTTGGCGAAGCAGCTGCCAAAATCGCAGGCGTGTCCAAGGTCCTCGTGGCCGACCATGCAGCCTACGAACACCAGCTGCCGGAAAACGTCGCACCGCTGGTCGTCGAGCTGGCTTCGGCCTACAGCCACGTGCTGGCCGCTGCAACCTCCAACGGCAAGAACATCCTGCCGCGCGTTGCGGCGCACCTGGATGTCGATCAGATCTCCGAGATCATCTCGGTCGAAAGCGCTGACACCTTCAAACGCCCGATCTATGCCGGTAACGCTATTTCAACCGTTCAGTCGTCGGCAGCGGTGAAAGTCATCACTGTGCGTGCGACTGGCTTTGACGCAGTGGCGGCCGAAGGCGGTTCTGCTTCCATTGAAGCCGTCAGCGCAGCCCACGACGCCGGCAAGTCGTCCTTCGTCAGCGAAGAGCTGGCCAAGTCCGACCGTCCCGAGCTGACCGCTGCCAAGATCGTCGTCTCCGGCGGCCGCGGCATGCAGAACGGCGACAACTTCAAACACCTGTACACCCTGGCTGACAAGCTGGGTGCAGCGGTCGGCGCTTCCCGCGCGGCTGTCGACGCAGGCTTCGTGCCCAACGACATGCAGGTCGGCCAGACCGGCAAGATCGTCGCGCCTCAGCTGTACATCGCGGTCGGCATCTCCGGCGCGATCCAGCATCTGGCCGGCATGAAAGACTCCAAAGTGATCGTCGCGATCAACAAGGACGAAGAAGCACCGATCTTCCAGGTGGCCGATTACGGCCTTGTGGCGGATCTGTTCGAAGCGATCCCCGAGTTGGAGAAGCTGGTTTAATCCACTTCGCTGACTTATAAAGAGAACCCGTTCGCTCGGGCTGTCGCAAGCGCTGATCATCGTTCACTTGATGAGCCAGCGCTCAGGCAGTCGGAGCTGACGGGTTTTTTTATGGGCAAAAAAAGGACGTTTTCATGTTGTCGCCAAAGCGGACGCTGGCTTCACTGCTGAGCGGGTTGCTGTTGCTGCCGTCGCTGGGCTGGTCTGCGGGCAAGTGTGACCGGGTGATCGTCACCGGCAGCCCGGACGCGCCGCCTTACCTGTGGCGGGATCCTCAGGACCCCAAACACCTGATGGGCGCCAATGCCGACCTGCTCAAGGAGGTCGCGCAGCAGATCGGCGTCAAGGTCGAGCTGCTGTATGGCGGCAAGCGCAGTCAGGCGCTTGAAGAAGTGCGCAGCGGGCGCATGGACATGCTGGCGGACACGCCGCTCAACAGCGCCGAGCTGGAATCCCTGGATTTCATCCATCCGCCCATTGCCCAGAACGAAATCATGGTCTGGACCCGCAACGGCCATGAGCAGCCGTTCAATTCGTTGGCCGATCTGCAGGGCCGTGCCGGTGCCATGTCCGAAAAAACCCGGGTAACCGCGGGATTCGATGAGGCGATCAGGGCGCACCTGACGCTGGAGAAGCAGGCCAGTCTTCCCCAGGCCTTTCAGAAACTGGCGGCGGGGCAGGTCGATTACGTCCTTGCCGGTCGCTATGCCGGGATGGCTGTGACCCAGGCGCTGAACATCGCCAAAGACCTGCAAACCCAGCCCATGCCCCTCGATCGCCCGGGCTTTTATCTGGCGCTGTCGTTCAACTCCGCCTGCAACGATCCATGGCTGCGCGGACAGCTGGCGAAAAAAATGACAGAATTGGCGGCTTCCGGTCGCTCCAGTGAAGCCGTCACGCGCAATCTGGACCTGTGGAAAATCCAGTTGCAGCAGTCCGGTAGCGCCCTTCATCAGTAGGAATGTGTTTTGAGCTTTCTTTTGAAAATCCAGCCTGTATTCGCCGCTGTCGTGCTTGCCGCTCTCGTCGGCTGTGCCAACGACCCGGCGCCCACCGAACAACTCAAACTCACCGAACAGGCTGTCGCCCAGGCCACAGCGGTCGGCGCTACGGATGAAGAGGCGGACCTGGTGACAGCGCAGACAAAGCTGACCCAGGCCCGCGCCGACATGGCGGAAAAGTCCTACAAGGACGCACGCATGCAGGCGGAGCAGGCCGAGCTGGACGCGCGTCTGGCGGAGGCCCGAGTGCTGACGCAGAAGAGCGACGCCCAGGTGGCTCAGGTCAACACCCGGCTCGAGCGTCTGCGCAAGCAGTTGGGGGCTGGCCAATGAATACCGTTGCGCGAAGCCTCAGTCTGGGCCTCTTGCTGGCCAGTGCCGGTCTTGCTGGCTGTGCCGGCCATCAGAGCAGTGAGCAGGCGTTGCAGGGGGCCATTGCCGACTACCAGCAGGTCCGGGAAGACACCAACGTCCTGCGCAGCGCGCCGAAGGATGTCATCCGCGCTGGCGAATTGCTGGGCCGGGCCGAGCGCCTGTCGAGCTACATCGGCAGCGCTGACGACGTCAGTCATTACGCGTACCTGAGCAGCCGCTACAGCGCGATCGCCCGCGAGCACAGCAAGCTCCTGCTGAATCAGGAAAAGCTCGCGCGACTGGAGCTGGAACGCCAGCGTCTGCAACTGGCCTTGCGTGAGGCCAAGCTGGCCGGCGCGCAGCAACAGGGCAAGTGGGCCGAAGATCAGGTGATCAGCCTGTCGACGCAGCAGAACGAGCGCGGGCTGGTGATGACCTTGGGCGACATGCTCTTCGATACCGGTCGCGCCGAACTGAAAAGCTCGGCCAACCGCACGGTGCTGAAGGTCGTGCAGTTCCTGCAATTCAATCCCAAGCGCGTGGTGCGCATCGAGGGCTACACCGACAGCACCGGCGACGCTCAGGAAAACCTCACGCTGTCGAAAGACCGGGCCCAGTCCGTCGCTGACGTGCTGTCTGACCTGGGCATCGAGGAAGACCGCATTCAGGTTGAAGGTTACGGCGATCAGTACCCCGTCGACGTGAACACCTCGGAAAGCGGACGTGCGCAGAACCGCCGTGTCGAAATCGTCTTCTCGGACGACAAGGGCCATCTCAGCGCGCCGCGTTGAGAGGGTTGACGGTGCTGGCCCGGCTTTTCAACGTGTGGTGTTTTTTGTCGGCTTTGCAGGGTATCCCGGCTTCGGAGTCAAGGAGCCGGCTTGCTGGCGAACGCATTCGATCAGGCGCGTAAAGGGGGTGTGATCTACCGCATTCGCCAGCCAGCCGGCTCTTACGGCAACTAACCAAGCTGTCAATCCCGCTATTCAAACACCGACCCCTCTAGCCGGAACAGGAACTGTCACCGTACACTTCCGAACTGTTCCGGTGATCCTGCTTCTCTGATCGCCGCACGCATGATCAAAGCACGGGATCGAGGGACGCGAAATGACCAGTCTGTTGCTGTACCAACGCATCGCCCAACAGCTGGCCGAAGACATTCGCCGGGGCGTGTATCAGCCAGGCGAGCGCGTGCCCTCCGTGCGCAAGATGAGCTCCCAGCTCAACGTCAGTCATGCCACCGTCCTGCAGGCCTACGCCAACCTTGAAGACCAGGGTTTGATCCGCGCGCGGCCGCAGTCCGGGTACTACGTGCATCAAACTCCGGCCCTCACGGCGGCGACCCCCGATATCGCCCGGGTGGAGCGCCCCGGCCTGGTCACCCGCGCCAGCATCATTCAACAGGTGCTGGTCGAAGCCCGACGGGAAGGGGTGTTCGCGTTCGGCGCTGCGGTGCCGCATATCGATTACCTGCCCCTGCGCGCGTTGCATCAGCAACTGGCCAAGGTCACCCGCTTTCAGAGCCCTCGCGCGTTCAATTACATGTTCAGCCCAGGCTTCGAGCCGCTGCGTCGTCAGGTGGCCATTCGCATGCGTGACGCTGGCGTGGTGATCGACCCCTCGGAGGTGGTGATCACCCATGGCTGCGTCGATGCGCTGCAGATGTCGCTGCGGGTGCTGACCAGTCCGGGCGACCTGATCGCTGCAGAATCCCCGACCTATTACGGCCTGCTGCAACTGGCTGATCTGCTTGGCCTGAAAGTGATTGAGATCCCCAGCGATCCCAATACCGGGATCAGCCTGGAAGCGCTGCAACTGGCGGCCAACCAGTGGTCGATCAAGGCGCTGGTGATGACGTCGCGGCTGAGCAATCCTTTGGGCAGCACCATGCCGGAAGAGCGGCAGAAACACCTGCTGCGCCTGGCCTCGGACTTTGATATTCAAATCGTGGAAGACGACATCTACGGCGAGTTGATGTACGACCAGAACAAGACCAAGGCGTTGAAGGCCTTCGACCGGTTGGGCCATGTCATCTACTGCTCCAGCTTCTCCAAGACCCTGTCGCCGGGGGTGCGGATTGGCTGGATGATCGCCGGCAAGTACCAGGCGGAAATCCAGCGCCTGCAAACCTTCACGACCCACTCGGCGTGCAGCGTGACGCAGATGGCGGTAGCGTCCTACCTTGAAAATGGCGGATATGACAGGCACTTACGCTTTATCCGTCAGGAGCACCGCAAGAATCTGAGCGCGTTTCAGCTGGCGGTGCAGCAGATGTTCCCCGAAGGCACCCAGATCAGCCGGCCTGCGGGCGGATTCATTCTATGGATCAGTCTGCCAGGACGGGTGAACACTCAGGAGTTGCACGTGCGCGCCCTGGAGCAGGGCATCAGCATTGCGCCGGGCCTGATTTTCAGTAACACGGAGCAGTTCAATCACTGCATTCGCCTGAATTGCGGGCTGCCGTGGAACCGTGAAGCGGAAAGGGCGTTGATGACGGTGGGCATGCTGGCTAAACAGTTATGCCAGGATGCCGGGCAATCCTGGTGAACTCGTAGAGTTACCCGCTTTCCATACAAACGGGGGAGGCGGACAGGACAGCTTGTCAGCCGCCGTGCAAAGGGCCAGCATATGGCCCCTGTCTTACTTACTGCCGTTCAGACTATGAAATCACTGCGTTGTATAAGTGTGATGTTGTTGGTGTTGCTGAGCGGCTGTGATGCCGAGAAAGCGCCCGCTCCGCCGGCGAAAGCCACCGCTTCGGCGCCTGCCGCGCGTTCCGACGCACTGCCAGAGGCTGCCAAGTCCGTCGTTGGGTCTGAGCCAGCACCTGAGTCTGCGCCTGCGTCAGCGGACAAGCCTGTTGCGGACGCGCCAGCGGTCCATTCCCTCGCGCCGAATATCACGACCGTGCCCGTTGTCGCGTCGGGCAAGGCGTCGGTTGTAGCGCCGAGAAACGTCACTGACGTTACAGCGGCTGACGCCAAGCCCTCGGGCACCAATGCCAAATCCGCCAAGGTTAAAGCGGATAATGCCGAAGTCGCTCGGCGGGCGCCCGTTGCCAGCAAGAGCAAGTCAGCGTCTCAAGTGGTCAAGGAAACGCGCCTGAACAAGGTGCCCCTTGACCTGAGCCTGCCGCCCGAGATGGTCAAGCAACTGACCCCGCCAGCTAACGTCATAACCTCCGCGTCGAAGACCAAGGCCCAGTCCTCCGGTGCCAAGCCGCTCCTGCCGAAAATGTTTCCCGACGCGAACGCCGACCCTGATTTCCAGATGCATGGCCGTTTGCTGAGCAATGAAATGGATTTGCAATTGCGCAATGAGGCGCGCAAGGAAGTGGAAGGCGCTGCCTTGGATTTCAAATTCAAACAGTAATGTTGGCCGGGCAGTGCAAAAACGTCCGATTTTCAAACGTGTGTTTTAGCGCGTAAGATCCGGCCATCGTTCTCAATGACACACAGGTTCTCTTCATGGAATGCCGTCCAGGCTGCGGCGCGTGCTGCATAGCGCCGTCCATTACCTCACCGATTCCCGGCATGCCCGACGGCAAGCCCGCAGGGGTGCGCTGCCTGCACCTCTCGCTGGACATGCTCTGCGGTATTTTCGGGCAGCCGGGGAGGCCGGCGGTGTGCGGCCAGTTCGCGGCTGAGCCTGAGGTGTGTGGCAACGATCCCGAGGAGGCGATCCGTCTGATTGGCTGGTGGGAAAAGATGACATCGGTCGCGTGAATCGCGGCCTTGGCACGACTGAACTTCAACAATAAGGAACAACGTATGAGTTCGCTGTACCGCATTGCTTTCGGATTGGGGCTGACTGTATGGGTGGCAGCTTCAGCACAGGCTGAGGAGTGGAAAGTCGCGAAGAACGAGGAGGGGATCAAGGTCTCACTCAGCGAATTTCCAGGTTCCCAGTACAAGGCCTATCAGGGTGTGACCACCATCAAGGCGGGCATCGGCAAGCTCCGTGCCTTGCAGGAAGACGTGGTCAGCGCTTGTGCCTGGATTCACGAGTGCAAGCTGCAGAAGATCCTCAAGCACGAGGGCGACAAGACCTGGACCTACTCCCAGTTCAATACGCCGTGGCCGGTGACGCCCAGGGATTCGGTGCTGAAAGTGACCACGGTGGAGGGCGCCGACGGCAGCGTGACCCGTGAGCTGGAAGGTGATCCAAAGTACATTCCGGAAGAGAAGGGCTTTGTGCGGGTGGCCCAGGTCGAGGGGTTCTGGAAATTCGTACCCAAGGGCGACAACCTGACCGAGGTCACCTACCAGGTGCATACCGAGCCTGGCGGCAGCGTTCCGTCCTGGCTGGCGAACAAGTTCGTGGTGGACGCGCCGTTCAACACGCTCAAGGCGCTCAAGGAGCGTGCCGAGAAGAACTGACGGGTTCGCTTGCGAGCCACAGCCAACCACAAAAAAGGCTGCCCGAGGGCAGCCTTTTTTGTGTCTTCGTCGGTGCTACCGAGTTACTTGCGCTCGGCCAGCGGAACGATGTCCCGTGACACTTCGCCGGTGTACAGCTGGCGCGGACGGCCGATCTTGTAAGGGCTCGACAGCATTTCTTTCCAGTGGGAAATCCAGCCGACGGTTCGCGCCAAGGCGAAGATCACGGTGAACATACTGGTCGGGATGCCGATCGCCTTGAGGATGATGCCCGAGTAGAAGTCGACGTTCGGGTACAGCGAGCGTTCGATGAAGTACGGGTCGGTCAGGGCGATCTCTTCGAGACGCATGGCCAGTTCGAGCTGCGGGTCGTTGGTGATGCCCAGCTCGCGCAGGACTTCGTCGCAGGTCTGCTTCATCACGGTGGCGCGCGGGTCGCGGTTCTTGTAAACCCGGTGACCGAAGCCCATCAGCTTGAACGGATCGTTCTTGTCCTTGGCCTTGGCGATGTAGGTGTCGATGTTGGACACATCGCCGATCTCATCAAGCATGGTCAGCACAGCTTCGTTCGCGCCACCGTGGGCAGGGCCCCAGAGTGCGGCGATACCGGCGGCGATACAGGCAAACGGGTTGGCGCCCGAGGAGCCCGCCATGCGCACGGTGGACGTCGAGGCGTTCTGTTCGTGGTCGGCGTGAAGGATGAAGATCCGGTCCATGGCCTTGGCCAGCGTCGGGCTGATCGGTTTGATTTCGCACGGCGTGTTGAACATCATGTGGAGGAAGTTTTCCGCGTAGCTGAGGTCGTTGCGCGGGTACATCATGGGTTGACCCATGGAGTACTTGTAAACCATTGCGGCCAGGGTCGGCATCTTGGCGACCAGGCGGATTGCGGAGATTTCCCGGTGCTGCGGATTATTGATGTCCAGGGAATCGTGGTAGAACGCCGAAAGGGCGCCGACCACACCGCACATGACGGCCATCGGGTGGGCATCGCGACGGAAACCGTTGAAGAAGGTCTTCAGTTGCTCGTGCACCATGGTGTGATTCTTCACGGTGACGACGAATTCGGCTTTTTGCTCGGCGGTTGGCAGTTCGCCGTTGAGCAGCAGGTAGCAGGTTTCCAGGTAGTCCGATTGCTCGGCCAACTGTTCGATCGGGTAGCCGCGATGCAGGAGAATGCCGTTGTCACCGTCGATATAGGTGATCTTCGATTCGCATGAGGCGGTAGACATGAAGCCTGGGTCGAATGTGAAGCGTCCGGTGGCAGTCAGGCCGCGTACGTCGATAACATCGGGACCAACGGTGCCGGTCAGAATGGGCAGCTCGACGGGGGCTGCGCCCTCGATGATCAACTGCGCTTTTTTATCAGCCATGTGGCCTCCTAATTATGCTTCAAATCATCAGACAGACCCCCCACGCAGGGCCCGCATCACTATAGTGAGATAAATTCTAAAGTCAATTTGCCAAAAGTCTTGTGGCAGAAGGCTTTAACCCATGGTTTTCGTCGAAATTACGGGCCATTTACGCCAATTATCGGGCTAAAGCAATCCACCCTTGGCACAGGGTCTGCGCGTTGTCATTAGTTGGCTAACTGTCTATACTCGGCGTCCGACCGCCAGGGGCTTTCAGGCCCGATTCAACGGGGTTGGTCACTTCCTGGGTAGTGGGTACCTGACCAGTACACTTCCCAACAACTTGCCCTGAGTGTTAGGGCTCTTCAGTGTGAAAAAAAGCCGTGAAAAGCCAACGACCTGTAAACCTAGACCTAAGGACCATCAAACTCCCAATCACTGCTTACACGTCCATCCTTCACCGTATTTCCGGTGTCATCCTCTTCGTCGGCATTGCCATCATGCTTTATGCATTGGACCTGTCGCTCGACTCCGAGGAAGGCTTCGCGTCGGTGAAAGCGGGACTGACCAGTCCGCTGGCCAAGTTCGTGATCTGGGCTCTTCTGTCCGCACTGCTGTATCACCTGGTGGCGGGCGTCCGTCATCTCATCATGGACTCGGGCATTGGCGAGACGCTGGAAGGCGGCAAGCTGGGCTCTAAAATCGTGATTGCCGTGTCTCTGGTGGTGATCGTTCTGGCAGGAGTGTGGATATGGTAACCAACGTCACCAACCTTTCTCGTTCGGGCCTGTATGACTGGATGGCGCAACGCGTCTCCGCCGTCGTACTCGCGGCTTATTTCATTTTCCTGATCGGGTACCTGGTCGCGCACCCTGGCCTCGAATACGCCACGTGGCATGCGCTGTTCTCCCATAACGCAATGCGCATCTTCAGTCTGTTGGCCCTTGTGGCCCTGGCGGCTCACACCTGGGTCGGCATGTGGACCATCGCGACCGACTACCTGACGCCGATGGCGCTGGGCAAGTCCGCGACAGTGGTGCGTTTCCTGTTCCAGGCGGTGTGCGGCATTGCGATGTTCGCTTACTTCGTCTGGGGTGTGCAGATTCTTTGGGGTATCTGATCCATGGCTAACATTAATACGCTTTCATTCGACGCCATTATCATTGGCGGCGGCGGTGCGGGCATGCGTGCCGCATTGCAACTGGCTCAGGGCGGCCACAAGACCGCTGTCGTCACCAAGGTATTCCCGACTCGCTCCCACACCGTTTCCGCCCAGGGTGGCATCACCTGCGCAATCGCTTCGGCCGATCCGAACGATGACTGGCGCTGGCACATGTACGACACCGTCAAGGGCTCCGACTATATCGGTGACCAGGACGCTATCGAATACATGTGTTCCGTAGGCCCGGAAGCCGTGTTCGAACTCGAGCACATGGGCTTGCCGTTCTCCCGTACCGAGCAGGGCCGCATCTATCAGCGTCCGTTCGGCGGCCAGTCGAAAGACTTCGGCAAGGGCGGTCAGGCTGCACGTACCTGTGCTGCTGCCGACCGTACCGGTCACGCGCTGCTGCACACGCTGTATCAGGCCAACCTGAAAGCCGGCACCGTATTCCTCAACGAGTACTACGCAGTTGATCTGGTCAAGAACCAGGACGGCGTGTTCGTCGGCATCATCGCCATCTGCATCGAAACCGGTGAAACCTCCTACATTCGCGCCGACGCGACTGTACTGGCCACCGGCGGTGCCGGCCGCATCTATTCCTCCACCACCAATGCCCTGATCAACACCGGCGACGGCATCGGCATGGCGTTGCGTGCCGGTGTCCCGGTTCAGGATATCGAAATGTGGCAGTTCCACCCGACCGGCATCGCCGGCGCAGGTGTACTGGTCACCGAAGGCTGCCGTGGTGAAGGCGGTTACCTGATCAACAAGCACGGCGAGCGTTTCATGGAACGCTATGCACCAAACGCCAAGGACCTCGCCGGTCGTGACGTAGTGGCTCGTTCGATGGTTAAAGAGATCATTGCCGGCAACGGTTGCGGTCCCGACGGCGACCACGTGATGCTCAAGCTCGATCACCTCGGTGAAGAAGTGCTGCACAGCCGTCTGCCAGGGATCATGGAGCTGTCCAAGACCTTCGCACACGTCGATCCGGCCGTTGCGCCAATCCCTGTCGTACCGACCTGCCACTACATGATGGGCGGCGTTGCCACCAATATTCATGGTCAGGCAATCACCCAGGACGCCGCCGGCGTCGACACCATCATCCCGGGCCTGTTCGCGGTCGGTGAAGTGGCGTGTGTATCGGTTCACGGTGCCAACCGTCTGGGCGGCAACTCGCTGCTCGATCTGGTGGTGTTCGGTCGGGCCGCCGGTTTGCACCTGGAGCAGGCGCTCAACGAAGGCGTCGACTACCGTCGCGCTTCCGAGACCGACATCGACGTCGCGCTCGCTCGCCTCAATGGCCTGAACTCGCGTACCGAGGGCGAAGACGTCGCTACCCTGCGCAAAGAGCTGCAGAGCTGCATGCAGAACTACTTCGGTGTGTTCCGTACCGGCGAATACATGCAGAAGGGTATTGCCCAGCTGGCTGACCTGCGCACGCGTATTTCCAATGTCAAGATCAACGACAAGAGCCAGGCGTTCAACACTGCCCGGATCGAAGCGCTGGAGCTGCAGAACCTGCTGGAAGTCGCTGAAGCAACGGCGATCGCCGCAGAGCATCGCAAGGAGTCCCGTGGCGCCCACGCCCGTGAAGACTTCGAAGATCGCGACGACGAGAACTGGCTGTGCCACACCCTTTACTTCCCGGGTGACAAGAGCGTAGCCAAGCGTGCCGTGAACTTCTCGCCGAAAACTGTTCCGACTTTTGAACCTAAGATTCGGACTTATTAAGGGTGACCGCCATGTTGCAAGTCAGTGTTTATCGCTACAACCCTGATCAGGACGCCGCGCCGTTCATGCAGGATTTCCAGGTCGACACCGGTGGCAAAGACCTGATGGTGCTGGACGTCCTGGCTCTGGTCAAAGAGCAGGACGAAGGCTTCTCGTACCGTCGTTCGTGCCGCGAAGGCGTGTGCGGTTCCGACGGCATGAACATCAACGGCAAGAATGGTCTGGCCTGCATTACGCCGCTGTCGGCTGTGATCAAGGGCAACAAGCTGGTGGTTCGCCCACTGCCTGGTCTGCCGGTCATCCGTGACCTCGCCGTCGACATGAGCATCTTCTACAAGCAGTACGAGAAGGTGAAGCCATTCCTGCAGAACGATACGCCGGCTCCGTCCATCGAGCGCCTGCAGTCTCCGGAAGAGCGGGAAAAACTCGACGGCCTGTACGAGTGCATTCTGTGCGCTTGCTGCTCGACGTCCTGCCCGTCCTTCTGGTGGAACCCGGACAAGTTCCTGGGTCCTGCGGCGATCCTGCAAGCCTACCGTTTCCTGGCGGACAGCCGCGACACCAGAACGCAAGAGCGTCTGGCGTCGATGGACGATCCGTTCAGTGTGTTCCGCTGCCGCGGCATCATGAACTGCGTCAACGTTTGCCCGAAAGGCCTGAACCCAACCAAGGCCATTGGTCACGTGCGCAACATGCTGCTCAAGAGCGGTGTCTGAGTTTGCCGCACCTGTAACACCGCAGCACCCGCTAATGCAGCACCCGTAGACGCTGCGGCGCAGGCTTCAACCGGCGCCGTAGTTTTAACCTGAGCAGTTGTCGTATGGCTTCAGCTCTTATTTTGAAGAAATGAAACCAGCAGGGGCATCCGGGCTGGTACCCGGACTATCTGCGTGATCCCTAGTGACTTGAAGTCGCTGCACATGGACTTTTCAAGTTTGCGCTGGCATCGACGCCGATGGTGTCCCCTAATCGAGGGTGACCAAGCATGCAAGAAAGCGTGATGCAGCGCATGTGGAACAGCGCCCACCTTTCCGGTGGTAACGCTGCCTATGTGGAAGAGCTCTATGAGCTCTACCTGCACGACCCTAACGCTGTGCCAGAAGAGTGGCGCACCTATTTTCAGACGTTGCCGGCTGACGGCAGCACTGCCACCGATGTATCGCACTCTACGGTTCGCGATCATTTTGTGTTGCTGGGGAAAAACCAGCGCCGCGCCCAACCGGTCTCTGCCGGCAGCGTGAGCAGCGAGCATGAAAAGAAGCAAGTTGAAGTGCTGCGACTTATCCAGGCATTCCGTATGCGCGGCCATCAGGGTGCGCAACTCGATCCTCTGGGTCTGTGGAAGCGTACTGCGCCAGCTGACCTGTCGATCAACCATTACGGTTTGACCAACGCTGACCTCGACACCACATTCCGTGCCGGCGACCTGTTCATCGGCAAGGAAGAAGCGAGCCTACGCGAAATCGTCGAAGCGTTGCAGCAGACATATTGCCGCACCATCGGCGCCGAGTTCACGCACATCGTCGATTCCAACCAGCGCAACTGGTTCATGCAGCGCCTCGAAAGCGTGCGTGGTCGTCCAGCCTATTCCGCCGACATCAAGAGCCATCTGCTCGAGCGTGTGACCGCGGGCGAGGGTCTGGAAAAGTACCTGGGCACCAAATATCCGGGCACCAAGCGTTTCGGTCTGGAAGGCGGCGAAAGCCTGATCCCGATGCTCGACGAGCTGATTCAGCGCTCCGGGTCCTACGGTACCAAGGAAGTTGTCATCGGCATGGCCCACCGTGGCCGTCTCAACGTGCTGGTCAACACCTTCGGCAAGAACCCGCGCGACCTGTTCGACGAGTTCGAAGGCAAGAAGAAGGTCGAGCTGGGCTCCGGTGACGTCAAGTATCACCAGGGCTTCTCGTCCAACGTGATGACCACCGGCGGCGAAGTCCACCTGGCGATGGCGTTCAACCCGTCCCACCTGGAAATCGTTTCCCCTGTGGTCGAAGGCTCGGTGCGTGCCCGTCAGGACCGTCGTAACGACGTCACTGGCGAGAAAGTGCTGCCGATCTCGATTCACGGTGACGCGGCGTTCGCCGGTCAGGGCGTTGTGCTGGAAACCTTCCAGATGTCGCAGACCCGTGGCTTCAAAACGGGCGGCACGATCCACATCGTGATCAACAACCAGGTCGGCTTCACCATCAGCAAGCAGGAAGACTCGCGTTCCACCGAGTATGCGACCGACGTTGCGAAGATGATTCAGGCACCGATCCTCCATGTGAATGGCGATGATCCGGAAGCCGTGTTGTTCGTGACCCAGTTGGCGATCGACTACCGCATGCAGTTCAAGCGTGACGTGGTCATCGATCTTGTCTGCTACCGCCGTCGCGGCCATAACGAAGCCGACGAGCCAAGTGGCACCCAGCCGCTGATGTACCAGCAGATCGCCAAACAGCGCACCACCCGTGAGCTGTACGCCGATGCGCTGGCCACCGCCGGCATCCTCAACGCCGAAGCCGCTCAGGCCAAGGTCGACGAGTACCGCAACGCGCTGGACAACGGCATGCACGTTGTTAAAAGCCTGGTCAAAGAGCCGAACAAGGAATTGTTCGTGGATTGGCGTCCGTATCTGGGTCACGCGTGGACCGCACGTCACGACACCAGTTTCGACCTCAAGACCCTGCAGGAACTGTCAGCCAAGCTGATGGAAGTGCCGGAAGGTTTCGTGGTTCAGCGTCAGGTCCAGAAAATCTACGAAGACCGCCAGAAGATGCAAGTCGGTGGGCTTCCGATCAACTGGGGCTACGCCGAAACCATGGCCTACGCCACGCTGGCGTTCGAAGGCCATCAGGTGCGCATCACCGGGCAGGATGTCGGTCGCGGTACGTTCTCGCACCGCCACGCCGTGCTGCACAACCAGAAAGACGGCGCGACCTACGTGCCTCTGCAGAACCTGTATGCCGGTCAGCCTCGTTTTGACCTGTACGACTCGTTCCTGTCGGAAGAAGCTGTGCTGGCGTTCGAATACGGTTACTCGACCACTCAGCCGAATGCGCTGGTGATCTGGGAAGCCCAGTTCGGTGACTTTGCCAACGGTGCACAGGTCGTGATCGACCAGTTCATCACCAGCGGCGAGCACAAGTGGGGCCGTCTGTGCGGTCTGACCATGCTGCTGCCCCATGGCTACGAAGGGCAGGGCCCGGAGCACTCATCGGCACGTCTTGAGCGTTACCTGCAGTTGTGCGCCGAGCACAATATTCAGGTCTGCGTACCGACCACCCCGGCCCAGATCTACCATCTGCTGCGCCGTCAGGTGATCCGTCCGCTGCGCAAGCCGCTGATCGTGTTGACGCCGAAGTCGTTGCTGCGCCACAAGCTGGCCGTGTCGACCCTGGAAGATCTGGCCCATGGATCGTTCCAGACTGTCATCCCGGAAATCGACACCCTCGATGCCGCGAAAGTGACGCGTCTGGTGCTGTGCAGCGGCAAGGTCTACTACGACCTGCTGGAAAAACGCCGTGCCGAAGGCCGCGAAGACATCGCCATCGTGCGTCTCGAGCAGCTCTACCCGTTCCCGGAAGACGACCTGATGGACGCTATCGCGTCTTACACCAACCTGACCAATGTGGTCTGGTGTCAGGAAGAGCCGATGAACCAGGGCGCCTGGTACAGCAGTCAGCACCACCTGCGCCGCAGCATCGGCAATCACAACCGCAACCTCGTTCTCGAGTACGCCGGCCGTGATGCTTCAGCTGCTCCCGCTTGTGGATACGCTTCGATGCACGCCGAACAGCAGGAAAAACTGCTGAAAGACGCGTTCTCCGTTTAACGCCATCGCGCACTAGAAACCGAATTAAAGGAATTACAGATAATGGCTATTGAGATCAAAGCCCCCTCTTTCCCGGAATCCGTTGCCGACGGCACCGTTGCCACCTGGCACAAGAAACCGGGCGACGCCGTCAAGCGTGACGACCTGATCGTCGATATCGAAACCGACAAGGTCGTGCTGGAAGTATTGGCCGAAGCTGACGGCGTGCTCGGCGCAATCGTTGCCGAAGAGGGCGCTACCGTCCTGTCGAACCAGCTGCTGGGCTCGATTGAAGAGGGCGGCGCTGCTGCCGCTCCATCTGCTGCCGCTCCAGCCGCTGCTGCATCGGCTCCGGCTGCTGCGCCGGCCCAGGCTGGCGCTGCACCTGCCGCTGCTTCCGGTGACGAAGACGCCATCGGCGCTCCGGCTGCCCGCAAGCTTGCGGAAGAAAACGGCATCAACCTGTCCAGCGTCAAAGGCACAGGCAAAGACGGCCGCGTGACCAAGGAAGACGTTGTTGCTGCCATCGAAGCGAAGAAGTCCGCTCCGGCCGCTGCACCTGCCGCCAAGCCTGCTGCTGCAGCCGCTGCTCCTGTTGCTGCCGCTGGCGACCGCACCGAGAAGCGTGTTCCGATGACCCGTCTGCGCGCCAAGGTGGCAGAGCGTCTGGTTGAAGCTCAATCGAACATGGCGATGCTGACCACCTTCAACGAAGTCGACATGACCGAAGTCATGGCTCTGCGTTCGAAGTACAAGGACCTGTTCGAGAAGTCCCACAACGGCGTACGCCTGGGCTTCATGTCGTTCTTCGTCAAGGCCGCGACCGAAGCGCTTAAACGCTACCCGGCGGTCAACGCGTCGATCGACGGCACCGACATCGTTTATCACGGTTATGCCGACGTCGGCGTTGCCGTGTCGAGCGATCGCGGTCTGGTGGTTCCGGTGCTGCGCAACGCCGAGCAGATGAGCCTGGCTGAAATCGAAGGCGGCATCGCCACCTTCGGCAAGAAAGCCCGTGACGGCAAACTGTCCATCGACGAGATGACTGGCGGTACCTTCACCATCACCAACGGTGGTACTTTCGGTTCGATGATGTCGACCCCGATCGTCAACCCGCCGCAAGCGGCTATCCTGGGCATGCACAACATTCTGCAGCGTCCCATGGCGATCAACGGTCAGGTCGTCATCCGTCCGATGATGTATCTGGCGCTGTCCTACGATCACCGCCTGATCGACGGTAAAGAAGCCGTGACGTTCCTGGTGACCATCAAGAACCTGCTGGAAGACCCGGCGCGTCTGTTGCTGGACATCTGATTCAAGGACAGCTGCAAGCCGCAAGCGCCAAGCTGCAAGTTACAGCAGCCTGGCGCCAACGCTTGGGTCGTCGCAACATCCTAATGAACAGGCTGCAACTCGTCTGTAAAGCATCACGGATCAGCTTGCAGCTTGTGGCTTAAAGCTCGCAGCTAAAGAGGAACTCTTTTCTATGTCCCAGAAATTCGACGTGGTAGTGATTGGCGCTGGCCCTGGCGGCTACGTAGCCGCTATCAAGGCCGCGCAACTCGGTCTCACGACTGCCTGCATCGAGAAGTACCAGGATAAAGAGGGCAAGCTGGCCCTCGGCGGTACCTGTCTGAACGTGGGCTGCATCCCTTCCAAGGCGCTGCTGGACAGCTCCTGGAAATTCTACGAAGCCAAGAACCAGTTCGGCGTTCACGGTATCTCCCTCAGCGATCTGAAAATGGACATTGCTGCCATGATTGGTCGCAAGGCACAGATCGTCAAAGGCCTGACCGGCGGCGTTGCCAGCCTGTTCAAGGCCAACGGCGTCACTTCCCTGCAAGGCCACGGCAAACTGCTGGCAGGCAAGAAAGTCGAGCTGACCAAGCCTGACGGCACCACCGAAGTGATCGAAGCCGAGAACATCATTCTGGCATCCGGTTCGCGTCCGATCGACATTCCGCCGGCTCCGGTCAATCAGGTCACCATCGTCGATTCGACCGGCGCCCTGGAATTCCCGGCTGTGCCTGAGCGCCTGTGCGTCATCGGCGCCGGTGTTATCGGTCTGGAACTGGGTTCGGTCTGGGCTCGTCTGGGTGCCAAAGTGACGGTCCTGGAAGCGCTGGAGAAATTCCTGCCTGCCGCTGACGAAGCTGTTGCCAAAGAAGCGCAGAAGACCTTCAACAAGCAGGGTCTGGACATCAAGCTAGGCGCTCGCGTGACCGGTTCCAAGGTCAATGGCGACGAAGTGGTCGTCACCTACACCGACAAGGACGGCGAGCAGAACATCACGTTCGACCGCGTGATCGTGGCCGTTGGCCGTCGCCCGGTGACCACCGAGCTGCTGGCTGCCGATAGCGGCGTCGACATCGACGAGCGCGGTTTCATCTTCGTCAACGAGCAGTGCGAGACCAGCGTTCCTGGCGTGTACGCGATCGGTGACGTGGTTCGTGGTCTGATGCTGGCGCACAAAGCGTCCGAAGAAGGCATCATGGTTGTCGAGCGCATCAAGGGTCACAAGACCCAGATGAACTACGACCTGATCCCGTCGGTCATCTACACCCACCCGGAAATCGCCTGGGTCGGCAAGACCGAGCAGACGCTCAAGGCTGAAGGCGTTGAAGTCAACGTCGGTCAGTTCCCGTTCGCGGCCAGCGGCCGTGCAATGGCAGCGAATGACACCGGCGGTTTCGTCAAGGTCATCGCTGATGCCAAGACCGACCGTGTACTGGGTGTACACGTCATTGGTCCTGGCGCTGCAGAGCTGGTACAGCAGGGCGCGATCGGTATGGAGTTCGGCACCAGTGCCGAAGACATCGGCATGATGGTCTTCTCCCACCCGACGCTGTCCGAAGCGCTGCACGAAGCGGCACTGGCTGTGAATGGCGGCGCCATCCACATCCAGAACAAGAAAAAACGCTAAAGATAACCACGACGGTCCGCCCGTCGTAGGCCCTGCTCGCAGGGCTTACCGCGGAAGGTCCGTTGGACTCGAACTCCCGGCAGCGCAGGGCAGGCTGATGCCTGATCTGCGTTCTCCGGGAGAAGCGGTCACAGGTGGTGCGGCACGCTTTGACGAGCAGCACCGAATGCGCAGTACCTAACGAAGACGGTAATAAGCATGAATCTTCACGAGTATCAGGGTAAGCAGCTGTTCGCTGAATACGGCCTGCCAGTATCCAAGGGCTATGCAGTAGACACCCCGGAAGCAGCAGCAGAAGCGTGCGACAAGATCGGCGGAACCGAGTGGGTCGTCAAAGCCCAGGTTCACGCAGGCGGTCGCGGTAAAGCCGGCGGCGTCAAGCTGGTTCGCAGCAAGGAAGACGCCGCTGCGTTCGCTCAACAGTGGCTGGGCAAGCGTCTGGTTACTTACCAGACTGATGCCAACGGTCAGCCAGTCACCAAGATCCTGGTTGAATCGTGCACTGACATCGCCAAAGAGCTGTACCTGGGCGCTGTAGTCGACCGTTCGAGCCGTCGTATCGTGTTCATGGCTTCCACCGAAGGTGGCGTGGACATCGAGAAAATCGCTCACGACACGCCTGAGAAGATTCTCAAAGCGACCATCGATCCACTGGTTGGCGCTCAGCCATTCCAGGGTCGCGATCTGGCATTCCAGCTGGGTCTGGAAGGCAAGCAGGTCACTCAGTTCGCCAAGATCTTCACCGGTCTGGCCAAGCTGTTCCAGGACCACGACCTGGCGCTGCTGGAAGTGAACCCGCTGGTCATCAAGGCTGACGGCGATCTGCACTGCCTCGACGCCAAGATCAACATCGACGCCAACGCCATGTACCGTCAGCCAAAGCTGAAGGCTTTCCACGACCCATCGCAAGATGACCCACGTGAAGCCCACGCTGCCAAGTTCGAACTGAACTACGTGGCACTGGAAGGCAACATTGGCTGCATGGTCAACGGTGCCGGTCTGGCCATGGGCACCATGGACATCGTCAACCTGCACGGCGGCAAGCCAGCCAACTTCCTCGACGTAGGCGGCGGCGCAACCAAGGAACGCGTTACCGAAGCGTTCAAGATCATCCTGTCCGACACCAACGTCGCTGCAGTACTGGTCAACATCTTCGGCGGCATCGTTCGTTGCGACATGATTGCCGAAGGCATCATTGGCGCCGTGAAAGAAGTCGGCGTGAAAATCCCGGTGGTTGTTCGCCTTGAAGGCAACAACGCTGAGCTGGGCGCTAAAGTACTGGCAGAAAGCGGCTTGAACATCATCGCAGCTACCAGCCTGACCGACGCTGCTCAACAAGTCGTCAAAGCTGCGGAGGGCAAATAATGAGCGTCCTGATCAATAAAGACACCAAAGTTATCTGCCAGGGCTTCACCGGCTCCCAGGGTACCTTCCACTCCGAGCAAGCCATTGCCTACGGCACCAAAATGGTTGGCGGCGTAACTCCAGGCAAGGGCGGCACCACGCACCTGAACCTGCCAGTGTTCAACACTGTGTCCGAAGCTGTAGAGAAAACCGGCGCAACCGCTTCGGTCATCTACGTTCCGGCTCCGTTCTGCAAGGATTCCATCCTTGAAGCAGCGTTCGGCGGCATCAAGCTGATCGTCTGCATCACCGAAGGCATCCCGACCATCGACATGCTCGAAGCCAAGGTCAAGTGCGACGAACTGGGTGTGGTCCTGATCGGCCCTAACTGCCCAGGCGTCATCACCCCGGGCGAGTGCAAGATCGGCATCATGCCAGGTCACATTCACTTGCCAGGCAAAGTCGGTATCGTGTCGCGTTCCGGCACCCTGACTTACGAAGCTGTGAAGCAGACCACTGACGCCGGTTTCGGCCAGTCGACTTGCGTCGGCATCGGTGGTGACCCGATCCCGGGTTCGAACTTCATCGACATCCTGAAGCTGTTCCAGGAAGACCCTAAGACCGAAGCGATCGTCATGATCGGTGAGATCGGCGGTTCGGCTGAAGAAGAAGCGGCTGCCTACATCAAGGCACACGTGACCAAGCCAGTCGTTTCCTACATCGCGGGTGTGACTGCTCCTCCGGGCAAGCGCATGGGCCATGCGGGCGCGATCATCTCTGGCGGCAAAGGCACTGCAGACGAGAAATTCGCTGCACTGCAGGACGCAGGCGTCAAAACCGTGCGTTCGCTGGCAGACATCGGCAAAGCCTTGGCTGAGCTGACCGGTTGGGAAGTGAAGAAGGCTTAATCGCCCTCGTCTCACTGCCTGATCAACAAAAGCCACCTTCGGGTGGCTTTTGTGTTTTCTGGCGTTTCGATTTGCGCCGGCGTGACGGCCCTGATCCTGTAAGACATTTCTGATATGCGACATGAACGTGCACTCAGCGGTCGCACCGCCCTGTATCGGTGCGCCAAATAGGGTAGGCTAGCCGCCGTTTTGTGCAGTCGGCTCCCACAAGGAGCGGCGGCGCGCTCAGGGTCTGTCTTAAAAGGGCGGGCAGCATTTCCCCCACCCTCAGGGAAATCCTCTTCTTAATTCCGATTCAGCAGTGTGGTTTCCTTAATGAAAGTGTTGAAAGGCCAGGACATTCTGGCACTGGGTTTCATGACGTTTGCGCTGTTCGTGGGCGCTGGCAATATCATCTTCCCCCCGATCGTAGGTCTTCAGGCCGGCCCCAACGTATGGATGGCCGCCCTGGGCTTTCTGGTCACGGCAGTCGGCCTTCCGGTGGTGACTGTCATCGCCCTGGCCAAGGTCGGCGGCGCGATGGACGCGTTGAGCAGCCCGATCGGCAAGGTCGCCGGGACTATTCTCGCCGCCGTCTGCTACCTGTCCGTAGGGCCGTTGTTCGCCACCCCCCGCACGGCGACTGTGTCGTTCGAAGTCGGCCTGGCGCCGCTGACGGGTGAAAGCCCGCTCGCGCTGTTTCTCTACAGCCTGGTTTATTTCGTGCTGGTGTTCTGGATCTCCCTTTATCCGGGTCGACTGCTCGACACCGTGGGCCGTTTCCTCGCGCCGCTGAAGATCATCGCCCTGGCCATCCTCGGCATCGCCGCGTTTGTTCTGCCAGCGGGAGAGGTGGGTATCGCGGAACCTGCCTACGTCGCCGCGCCGTTCTCCCAGGGATTCATCAACGGCTACCTGACCATGGACACCCTGGGCGCGCTGGTCTTCGGCATCGTCATCGTCAACGCGATTCGCTCGCGCGGTGTCGAGTCGCCTCGGTTGATCACCCGCTACGCCATCATCGCCGGCCTGATCGCCGGTGTCGGTCTGGCGCTGGTCTACATCAGCCTGTTCCGCCTGGGCTCCGACAGCCACGCCATCGCTGCCGGTGCAACCAATGGCGCCGCCGTGTTGCATGCCTACGTCCAGCACACCTTCGGCACCCTGGGCAGCAGCTTCCTCGCCGTGCTGATCTCGCTGGCCTGTCTGGTGACGGCGGTCGGTCTGACCTGCGCCTGCGCTGAATACTTCAGCCGTGTGCTGCCGCTGTCCTACAAGACGCTGGTGATTCTGCTGGCAGTATTTTCCCTGCTGGTGTCCAACCTGGGGCTGACCAAGCTGATCCAGTTCTCGATTCCGGTGCTGACCGCCATCTACCCGCCGTGCATTGCGCTGGTGGCGTTGAGCTTCTGCAAGGATTTCTGGCACGAGCAAGGGCGGATCGTCGCACCGGTCATGCTGGTCGCGTTCCTGATCGGTGCGGTGGATGCGGTGAAGGGGTCTGCGCTGGGTGTGTACCTGCCGGATGCGCTGGCTCATCTGCCATTGAGCGAGCAAGGCCTGGCCTGGCTGATGCCGTCGTTGATCACGCTGTTCGTCGCGTTCGTGGTGGATCGCATGCTGGGCAAGCGCAGCGAAGCGCTGGCCTGACGGTGGAGGTCGGCGCGGCATTGATATCAATGCGCCGACCATTTCCAGCAGACAAAACAAAGCCCGCTAAATGCGGGCTTTGTTTTTTGAAACTCTGAAAACTTACTGCTTAGTTGCAGGTGCTGCCTGGTTCGCTTCTTTAGCGCGCTCTTGAGCGGCTTCAGCGTTCTTTTGAGCGGCTTCCTGACTTTCTTTGGCAGCGTCGTTCACTTTGTCTTGCGCTTTCTGCATCGATTCTTGCGACTGCTCGGCAGCCTTGTTTGCATCTTGCTGTTTATCTTCGGATTTTTTGTCACAGGCGGCGAGGCCCAGAGTGGCAGAAAGCATCAGGGCAATAGCTAAAGATTTACGCATGGGGTGTTTCTCCTTATTGGTCATCAACGTGCCTTCGAGCGCTGGGTCATAAAGTTAGTTCCATGTTCCGGCGGGATAAATACATAAGCGTCTCAGCGGTGTAATCACTCGGCCGAGCAGAGTCGGTGCGTCGGTTTATCTGCCGTCGTCAGTCAACGGATCTGCGGCGTCACGATTTTCCAAGGGTGAAGATTCTTCACCGACAGCATGCCTGTCCCTTGAAATCGTCTCCCCAGCCCCCACCTTGATGACAACCCGTTGCTCGGAGTCGCCCTCGGCGTTCCGTGCAGCTGCCCCTATTTGTGTGGACTGATTGGAGTTTGATGACCATGAGTGTGGAAACTCAAAAAGAAACCCTGGGCTTCCAGACCGAGGTGAAGCAGCTGCTGCACCTCATGATCCATTCGCTGTACTCGAACAAGGAAATTTTCCTTCGCGAGCTGATCTCCAACGCGTCCGACGCGGTGGACAAGCTGCGTTTCGAGGCACTGTCCAAGCCTGAGCTGCTGGAAGGCGGCGCCGAGCTGAAGATCCGTGTCAGCTTCGACAAGGACGCCAAGACCGTCACCTTGGAAGACAACGGCATCGGCATGAGCCGCGAAGATGTCATCACTCATCTGGGCACCATCGCCAAGTCCGGCACCGCCGACTTCATGAAGAACCTGTCCGGTGATCAGAAGAAAGATTCCCACCTGATCGGTCAGTTCGGTGTCGGCTTCTACTCCGCCTTCATCGTTGCCGACCAGGTTGAAGTGTTCACCCGTCGCGCCGGCCTGGCCGCCAGCGAAGGTGTGCACTGGTCGTCGAAAGGCGAGGGCGAGTTCGAAGTCGCCACTATCGAGAAAGCCGATCGCGGTACGCGCATCGTGCTGCACCTCAAGAGCGCAGAAGACGAGTTCGCTGACGGCTACCGTCTGCGCAACATCATCAAGAAGTACTCCGACCATATCGCACTGCCGATCCAGTTGCCGAAAGAACAGGCGCCGGTCGAAGGCGACGCTGAGCCTGTTGAAGAGTGGGAAACGGTCAACCGTGCCAGCGCGCTGTGGACCCGTCCACGTACCGAGGTCAAGGACGAGGAATACCAGGAGTTCTACAAGCACATCGCTCACGATTTCGAGAACCCGCTGAGCTGGAGCCACAACAAGGTTGAAGGCAAGCTTGAATACAGTTCGTTGCTGTATGTGCCAGCCCGCGCGCCGTTCGACCTGTACCAGCGCGAAGCACCGCGCGGCCTGAAGCTATACGTGCAGCGCGTGTTCGTCATGGACCAGGCAGAATCGTTCCTGCCGCTGTACCTGCGTTTCATCAAGGGCGTGGTCGATTCCAACGACCTGTCCCTGAACGTGTCCCGCGAAATCCTGCAGAAAGACCCGATCATCGATTCGATGAAGTCCGCGCTGACCAAGCGTGTGCTGGACATGCTGGAGAAGCTGGCGAAAAACCAGCCGGAAGAATACAAAGGCTTCTGGAAAAACTTTGGTCAGGTGCTGAAAGAAGGCCCGGCCGAAGACTTCGCCAACAAAGAGAAAATCGCCGGCCTGCTGCGTTTTGCATCGACTTCCGACGACAGCGGCGAGCAGAGCGTTTCGTTGGCCGACTACCTGTCGCGCGCCAAGGAAGGTCAGGACAAGATCTACTTCCTCACGGGCGAAAGCTACGCGCAGGTCAAGAACAGCCCGCACCTCGAAGTCTTCCGCAAGAAAGGCATCGAAGTGCTGCTGCTGACCGACCGCATCGACGAGTGGCTGATGAGCTACCTCAGCGACTTCGACGGCAAGGGTTTTGTCGACGTGGCACGCGGTGACCTGGACCTTGGCAAGCTTGACTCTGAAGAGGACAAGAAAGCCCAGGAAGAAGTCGCCAAGGACAAGGAAGGCCTGATCGAGCGCCTGAAAGCCGCGCTGGGTGATGCCGTCAGTGAAGTGCGGGTTTCCCACCGCCTGACCGATTCGCCGGCGATTCTGGCGATTGGCGAGCAGGACCTGGGCATGCAAATGCGCCAGATCCTCGAAGCGAGCGGTCAGAAGGTGCCGGAGTCCAAGCCGATCTTCGAATTCAACCCGTCGCACCCGCTGATCGACAAGCTGGACAACGAGCAGAGTGAAGACCGCTTTGGCGATCTGTCGCACATTCTGTTCGACCAGGCTGCGCTGGCGGCCGGCGACAGCTTGAAAGATCCGGCTGCGTACGTGCGCCGTTTGAACAAGTTGTTGGTCGAGCTCTCGGTTTAACATCCGCGTCACGGCAGAACCCGCTCCGGCGGGTTTTGTCATTTAATCTCCCTCCATCCTTATCA
This sequence comes from Pseudomonas sp. HP_01, assembly GCF_055284355.1. NCBI lineage: Bacteria > Pseudomonadati > Pseudomonadota > Gammaproteobacteria > Pseudomonadales > Pseudomonadaceae > Pseudomonas > Pseudomonas sp. HP_01. The sequence continues at coordinate 73,856 of NZ_JBTOPV010000023.1, forward strand.
GCAGGAGTTCGCTATGAGCAATGTGACCGTGCAGTCCGTCGTGTACGACATCGACGGCGTGAGCTACGAGAGTCGTCTGGCCTTCAGCGAGGGCAGTCAGGCCGCACCGGGTCTGGTGATGGCGCCTAACTGGATGGGTGTCAGCGAAGACGCCGAGCAGATTGCCAAAGACGTCGCGGCCAAGGGCTATGTGGTGTTGCTGGCGGATCTGTATGGCCAGCACGTACGCCCGACCAATGGCGATGAAGCCGCGGCTGCCATGATGCCGTTGAAGAACGATCGTGTGCTGTTGAACAAACGCATGAAGGCCGCGCTGGATCAATTGACTGCGCAGACCATTACCGCCGTTGACACGTCCCGGTTGGCGGCGTTTGGCTTCTGTTTCGGCGGTTGCTGCGCACTGGAATTGGCGCGCACCGGTGCGCCGTTGAAAGCTGCGGTGTCATTCCATGGCACGCTCGACACGCCGAACCCGGCTGACGCCAACAACATCAAGGGCAAAGTGCTGGTGATGCACGGCGCGTCCGACCCTCTGGTGCCGAAGGAGCAACTGCCGGCGTTCGAAGTTGAGATGAACGCCGCCAACGTCGACTGGCAACTGCTGAGCTACGGCGGGGCATTCCATTCCTTCACAGACCCGCACGCCAACAACCCGGGCGTGCAGATGTACAACCCGACCGTTTCCAAGCGTGCGTTTACCTCGATGCACAACCTGCTGGACGAAGTGTTCGCCGTCTGATCATGTGAAGCAGGTGACTGCTGACTTGTTTGGATTTCCACTGTCAGCAGTTACCTCGCCTGAGAGGTTTCGCCAGCAAGCCGGCTCATACAGGGTGTGTGAGCTTGCGACTATCTTCGCGGCACCGGCAATTCGATCCGCTCCACTTCCCCCGGCACTGTCGGCCAGTCCCCGGCCGCCCACTTCGCTCTGGCCTGGTCAATCAGCGCCGCATCGCTGGCCACGAAATTCCAGTTCATCCGTCTCGGCCCGTCAAGGGGCGCGCCGCCGATGAGTACCGCGTGGCATTCGCTCTGCGCGCATAGCGTCGGCTCGCTGCCTGAATCCAGCACCACCAGGCTGCGGGGCTGCACCGGCTCGCCGTCCAGTAGCAGGTCGCCTTCGATCACATACAGCGCCCGCTGTTCGTGCTCGGCGGGCACACAAAGCGTCGTCGCCGTCTGCAGGTTCAGTTCGGCGTAGAGCGTGGGTGACAGCACTGGCACCGGCGACTTCAGGCAAAAGCCTTCGCCGGCAATCATGCGGACACGAATGCCCATGCCGTCGCTAACCGGCAGTGTGTCGGCGGGGTGATGGCTGTAATGACCTTCGCCTTGCTCATGGCATTTGGGCGATGCCAGCCAGACTTGCAAGCCGTGCAGACGAGAGCCGCTGGCGTGGAGGGCTTCGGGCGTGCGTTCGATGTGGGCGATGGCGCTGCCGGCGGTCATCCAGCTGACTTCGCCGGGCCTTACGTGCTGATCGCTGCCGAGGCTGTCTTTGTGTCGAATTTCGCCTTCGAAGAGGTAGGTCAGCGTCGACAGGCCGATGTGCGGGTGCTGGCGGATGTCCATGCCGGTGCCGGGGGCGTAGGTGGTTTCCAGCATGTGATCGAAAAACACGAAGGGCCCCACGCTCCGGCACTTCGCAGCGGGGAGGGGACGCAGGATCGGTTGGCCTTCGACGTCTTCGGCGCGGGGAATGATGGTCAGCATGATGGCGCTCTCTCTGGACATGGCACACAGGATATAGATGACTCGCACAGTTGACTGTGACGGCTGCGCCAGGACCTCTGTAATGAATTCTTACGAAGTGCGTTGGGAATTGTCCTACAGAGCGTCATCTGTAAGCCGACATCACGGGCAACTGTTCTTTTCAGAGCAGTGTCTTGGGAAGGGACCAGCTATGACCGTGAGAAATATGAATATCGCACCCCGGGCCGCACTCGGTTTCGGCGTGCTCGCTTTGCTGGTGTTCGGTCTGGGGATCTTCGCATTGTTGCAGATGTCGAGCATGCGTGAGGAGTCCGACCAGGTCGAAAACAAGTGGCTGCCCAGCGTGATGGAGCTCGGCAGTATGGGGCAGGACCTGATGCGGGTTCGTACCCTGACGCTGCGTCTGATGCTCAACCGCAGCCCGGATGCCCTGCGTGACAACACCGCCAAGCTCGACCAGCTCAAGACGGGGCTGCAGGCCAAGCAGCAAAGCTACGTTGCACTGATCAGCTCGCCCCGAGAGCGGGAGTTGTACGACACGTTTGCAGCCTCGCAACAGGCTTATTTCCAGCGCCAGAGCCGCGTCATGGAGCTGTCCGCTGTCAATCAGGTGGAGGATGCGATGCAACTGGTCAACGGTGAAATGAACCAGTTTGCCGACGCTATGACCGTCGCCCTGAATGAGTTGACGGTGTTGAATAAGGACGGTGCCGTCCAGGCGAGCCATCTGGCGCGGGCGGTGTTCTCCAGTGCGTTCGCCTGGGTCATGGGCATGATGCTGCTGACGGCGTTGGTCACGTTGCTGCTGGCGTGGGGATTGACCCGCAGCATCGTCAGACCGATCGCCCAGGCGTTGGGCATTGCTCAGGTGGTGGCGGCGGGGGATCTCACCCGCGAGATTGTCGTGGAGGGACGCGATGAACCGGCCCGGTTGCTGGAGGCGCTCAAGACCATGCAACAGAATTTGCGCAACACGATCATGCGCATTGCCGATTCCTCGAACCAGCTGGCGTCGGCCTCGGAAGAGCTCAGTACTGTCACCGAAGACGCGACGCGCGGCCTGCATCAGCAGAGCCTGGAGATCGATCAGGCGGCGACGGCAGTCAACGAGATGACCGCGGCGGTCGAGGAAGTGGCGCGCAACGCGGTGGCCACGTCGGAGGCGTCCGAGGAATCTGACCGGATTGCCCAGCATGGTCGTCAGCAGGTCCAGCAGACCGTAGCGTCCATTGCCCATCTGGCCGAAGACGTGACCGACGCCGGCGAGCAGGTGCAGACCCTGGCGCAGAAGGTATATGGCATCAGCAAGGTACTGGACGTGATTCGCTCGGTTGCCGAGCAGACCAATCTGCTGGCGTTGAACGCAGCCATCGAAGCAGCACGGGCAGGGGAGGCAGGGCGCGGCTTTGCGGTGGTGGCGGATGAGGTGCGTGCCTTGGCGCATCGGACTCAGTCGTCAACCCAGGAAATCGAACAGCTGGTGGGCGACATCCGTCAGGGCACCGATCAGGCCGTGGCCGCCATGCAGGGCAGCAACAGTCGAGCGCAGACGACCCTGGAGCTGGCGCAGTCCGCCGGCGTGGCGCTGGACGACATCGCCGCGGCCATTACGCTGATTACCGAACGCAACATGGTCATCGCCAGCGCGTCGGAGGAACAGGCGCAGGTTGCGCGGGAAGTGGACCGCAACCTCACCAACATCCGCGACATCTCGCTGCAAAGCTCGGCAGGCGCCAATCAGACCAGCGCGGCCAGCCACGAGCTGTCGCGGCTGGCGACCGACCTGAACGGAATGGTTGCAGCGTTCTCGGTGTGAGATCCGACGCCTTCCCGGCCAAAGCCGGTCCCACTGAATGCATGCGGTGCTGTTGTGGGACCGGCTTCAGCCGGGAAGCGGCCGGTTTGGGCTCTATCAATGCATTTCACCTGGCCATAAAAAAGGCGCCCCGAGGGGCGCCCTTTGTCTGTAACTGACTCGATTACTTGCCAGTCCAGCGCTTCATCACCAGGGTGGCGTTGGTGCCACCGAAGCCGAAGCTGTTGCTCATCACCAGATTCAGCTCGGTGTTTTCGCGGGTCTTGGTCAGGATCGGCATGTCGGCGACGGCTGGGTCCAGCTCGTCGATGTTCGCCGAACCAGCCATGAAGTTGCCTTCCATCATCAGCATGCAGTAGATCGCTTCGTGAACGCCGGCGGCGCCCAGGGAGTGACCCGACAGGCTCTTGGTGGAGCTGATCGCAGGGGCCTTGTCGCCGAACACTTCACGGACACCTTCCATTTCCTTGACGTCGCCGACTGGAGTGGAAGTGCCGTGGGTGTTCAGGTAGTCGATGGTGCCATCAACGGTGGACAGCGCCTGCTGCATGCAGCGGATGGCGCCTTCGCCGCTCGGAGCGACCATGTCGTAACCGTCGGACGTCGCGCCGTAACCAACCAGCTCCGCGTAGATCTTCGCGCCACGGGCCAGAGCGTGTTCCAGCTCCTCGACCACGACCATGCCGCCGCCACCGGCGATGACGAAACCGTCACGGTCAGCATCATAGGCACGGGAAGCCTGTTCCGGGGTGTCGTTGCGCTTGCTGGACAGTGCGCCCATGGCGTCGAACAGGAACGACTGGCTCCAGTGCTCCTCTTCGCCACCGCCGGCAAACACGATGTCCTGCTTGCCCATCTGAATCTGTTCCATGGCGGTACCGATGCAGTGAGCACTGGTGGCGCAGGCAGAAGCGATGGAGTAGTTCAGGCCTTTGATTTTGAATGGCGTCGCTAGACACGCCGACACCGTGCTGCTCATGGTGCGGGTCACGCGGTAGGGACCGACGCGCTTGACGCCTTTCTCGCGCAGAATATCCAGCGCTTCCATCTGGTTCAGCGTCGATGCACCGCCGGAGCCGGCGATCAGACCGGTACGCGGGTTGGACACCTGCTCTTCGGTCAGACCGGAATCGGTCACAGCGTCCTTCATCGCCAAGTAGGCATACGCAGCAGCGTGGCCCACAAAGCGGAAGATCTTGCGATCGATCAGCTCTTCAAGGTTGAGGTCGATGGAGCCCGATACCTGGCTGCGCAGACCCATTTCGGCGTATTCCGGATTGAAACGGATGCCAGGGCGACTTGCACGCAGGTTGGCGGAGACGGTGTCTTTGTCATTGCCCAAGCAGGAAACAATGCCCAGACCAGTGATAACGACGCGGCGCATGCGAATACCCTTAGAAATTTTCAGTGGAAGTGAAGACGCCGACACGCAGGCCTTCAGCGGTATAGATTTCACGGCCGTCCACGCTGACCGAACCGTCGGCGATCGCCAGGTTCAGCTTGCCTTTGAGGACGCGCTTGATGTGAATGTTGTAGGTGACCTTCTTGGCAGTCGGCAGGACCTGACCGAAGAATTTCACTTCGCCCGAGCCCAGTGCACGACCGCGGCCCGGCAGGCCTTGCCAGCCCAGAAAGAAGCCGACCAGTTGCCACATGGCATCGAGGCCCAGGCAGCCTGGCATCACCGGGTCACCTTCGAAGTGACAGGCGAAGAACCACAGGTCCGGGTTGATATCGAGTTCGGCGACCAATTCACCTTTGCCGAACTTGCCGCCTTCTTCACTGATATGGGTGATGCGATCAACCATCAGCATGTTGGGGGCGGGCAATTGCGCGTTACCTGGGCCGAACAGCTCGCCGCGACTGCAGCGCAGCAGATCTTCCCGGGTAAAGGCGTTTTGTTTGGTCATGCGAACTCCTCGATAATCCTGTGCGGCAGGGTGTGGCGTTACTTACCCAGTCTGGCCAGCGGGTCATCCCTCTGCTGGCAGCCTACTCATAGACTATTGCGTTGTAGTGAAAGTCACAGCACGGGTGAAATGAATGTACACCTGTGCACTGAAATTTTTCGTCCGCGCGTTGGCGTGGGTCGAATCGGCACACAAGACTGCCGCAATTTATCATTTACCGCCAGTCGCAGATGCCTTAATGGTCAGCCAGCGCTGCAAAACCTGCTGTAAATCAGTACGTTTGAACGGCTTCGCCAGGTAATCGTTCATTCCGGCCTGCAGACAAATTTCCCGGTCACCATGCTGGGCGTTGGCGGTGAGGGCAATAATGGGCACCGTCGCCAGCCCCGGCAGCAATCGGATCTGGCGCGTCGCTTCATAGCCGTCCATGACCGGCAGTCGGCAGTCCATCAGGATCACCGCGAAGCTTTCCCGGCCGGCCATGGTCACCGCTTCAAGGCCATCCGCCGCCACACTCACCTGCAAACCCAGGCTGCGCAGCATCGCTTCGACCACCGTGCGGTTCACCGGGTTGTCCTCGACCAGCAACACGCAGGCGTCACGGCTCTGGGGTAATTCACCCACCGCGCCGGACTCGGGCTTGATCACCGCCTGTTGAACCCGCTGAAGCGGGATTTGCAACTGGAAAACGGAACCAAGTCCTTCGCTGCTTTGCGCCTGCAGCGACCCGCCCATGCGCTCGGCCAGATTGCGCGCGATGGGCAGGCCCAGGCCGGTGCCGCCATAGCGCCGGGAGATGGAGTTGTCCGCTTGCTGAAACGCATCGAACATCGATTCCAGCAGGTCCGGAGAGATCCCGATGCCGCTGTCGCGCACCGCGCAGGTAAACCGGATGTGGTGCGGGTCGGCGAGGGTAAAGCCCGCCTCGACCCGCACGCTGCCAAATTCGGTGAATTTCAGCGCGTTGCCGATCAGGTTGACCAGAATCTGCCGGATGCGCGTCGGGTCGCCCTTGACCTGCAACGCCTCCATTGAGGGCGGCAGGTCCAGTTCCAGTGCCAGCCCGCGCTGCTGTGCGTTATGGGCAAACGCCTGAATCGAGGTGCTGATCAGGTCGGCGAGGTTGAATGGAATGCTCTCCAGTTCCAGCGCATCGCGCTCGAAGCGGGAGAAATCGAGAATGTCGTTGATGACGCGCAGCAGGTGCTCGGTGGATTCCATGGCCAGCGCGGCATATTCGGCCTGCTCGTCGGTCATCTTCGTGGTTTCCATCAACTGCAGCATGCCCAGCACGCCATTCATCGGCGTGCGCAACTCGTGGCTCATCATGGCCAGGAATTCGGACTTGGCGTTGTTGGCGCGCTCGGCCTCTTCGCGGGTGCGGATGAGTTCGTCCATCGCCTGCTTCTGCTCGCGGCTGGCCTTTTCCAGGCCCAGGGCCAGGTTGTTGATGTGTCGCGCCAGATCGCCCAGTTCGGCATCATCTGCAACGGGCAGCGGGACCGAGTAATCGCCCTGCTGAATGGCCTTCACTGCCGCGCTCATGGCGCTGATCGGCTGGGACAGGCTCAGGGACAGACGTCTTGCCAGCATGTAAGTAAACAGAAGGGCAAACATCGCCAACACGCCGGCTTTGAGCAGTATCTCCTGCTCGCGCTGATTGAAGGCGTCACTGGACATACCCACCAGCACCCGGCCCAGATAACCTTCGACCGGCACGCTGATGTCGCCATCGGAAACCGCCTGGTCGGCATTTTCGGTCAGCTGTGGGGACTTGGCCGACTGCAGACGGATGGGTGCCTGGAACACTTCCATTTGCCGCGAATGCCCTTGCTCCTCGGCGGGTTCGACATGAACCAGTACTTTGCCGGCACTGTTGCGCACTTCGAGGAAACGCACATGGGGCGTGTTCATCGTGGCGTTCATCAGGTTTTCAAGAACGGCGTTGTTGCCGACGATGACGCCGTATTCCGACGCGGGGGCCAGTTGGTTGGCGATAAGTTGCCCGGTGTGATTGAGTTCCTGTCGCAGGTCCTGAATCCGCACCACGGTAAAGAAGCTGATCAGCAACAAGGTCAGCAGCAACGCCGGGCCGAGGCTGAGGATCTGCGTGCGGGTGCTGATGTTCCAGCCGCGCTGAGCCGTCACGAGGCGGTTCCGGCTGTCTGGGCCAGGAGGGTTTGCCGATGTTCAGGCATGGGGAAGCCTGACGGGGCACGTGAGGTAGACGCTTGGTGTCATGTGACGGATCTCTTCGGGAGCGACCTGACGATAGCTCATCGGCGCCGCTGAGGAATTTTCATCTCGAGGGCGCATCTTAACCGAGCCGTGGGCAATTTCCTCGGCAAGAGTGGGGGATCGGCTATAAGTTCGTGGGGGCACCTTTTGCCGCTGGCCCCGAGCCTGACGCTCCGTATAATGCCCCCATCGCCAGATGTGATGGCCCTGAATGGATTGTTTTATGACCCAGCAGCAACCAATAGCGGTCCTTGGCGGCGGCAGCTTCGGGACCGCAGTGGCCAATCTGTTGGCCGGCAACGGTCATCGGGTGACGCAGTGGATGCGCGATCCGGAGCAGGCGGAGGCGATCCGCATCAACCGCGAGAACCCGCGCTACCTAAAGGGCATCAAGGTGCTCGAAGGCGTCGAGCCGGTCACCGACCTGCACGCCACATTGCAAGACAGCCAACTGGTCTTCGTCGCACTGCCGTCCAGCGCGCTGCGTGGCGTACTGACCCCGCACGTTGACCTGCTGGCAGGGAAGATGCTGGTCAGCCTGACCAAGGGCATCGAGGCCGACACCTTCAAACTCATGAGCGAGATCCTTCAGGACATCGCGCCCGCTGCGCGAATCGGCGTGCTGTCCGGCCCCAACCTGGCTCGCGAAATCGCCGAACACGCCCTGACCGCCACGGTGGTCGCCAGCGAAGACGAGGATCTCTGCCAGCAGGTTCAGGCCGCCCTGCATGGCCGCACCTTCCGCGTATACGCCAGTGCCGACCGTTTTGGCGTCGAGCTGGGCGGCGCACTGAAAAACGTCTACGCCATCATTGCCGGCATGGCGGTGGCGCTGAACATGGGCGAGAACACCAAGAGCATGCTGATCACTCGCGCGCTGGCGGAAATGACCCGGTTTGCGGTCAGTCAGGGTGCCAATCCGATGACCTTCCTGGGCCTGGCCGGGGTCGGCGATCTGATCGTTACCTGTTCTTCGCCGAAGAGCCGCAATTACCAGGTCGGCTTTGCCCTGGGGCAGGGCCTGAGCCTGGAGGAAGCGGTGACTCGACTGGGTGAGGTCGCGGAGGGTGTCAACACGCTCAAGGTGCTCAAGGCCAAGGCGCAGGAGTTGCAGGTTTACATGCCCCTGGTGGCCGGGCTTCACGCCATTCTGTTCGAGGGCCGCACGCTGGAGCAGGTCATCGAGTTGCTGATGCGCGCCGAGCCCAAGACCGACGTCGATTTCATTTCAACCAGTGATTTCAACTGATCACCACACGGAGAAGCTCTTGAACGAATCAAAACTCAAGCAACACGAATCGATCCTTCTGCGCATCCTGTGGATGGTGCTGTTTGTGCTGGTCTGGCAGGTGGCGGAAGTGGTGCTGGCGGTGGCTGTCCTCGTGCAGCTCGTCTACCGGCTTTTCAACGGCGCGCCGAGCCTCAGCGTGATGTCGTTCGGCGACAGCCTGAGCCAGTACCTGGCGCAGATCGGCCGTTTTGGCACCTTCCACACCGATCAGAAGCCATGGCCGTTCGCCGATTGGCCGACGCCGCGTGCGCCTGAGGGCGAGGCGCCGCACGTTGTGGCGGTCAAGCCGCAACCGGCGCCTTCTGCTCCGCAACCCGCTCCAGCCACGCCGCAACCGGCGCCTGTGACTCCGCAGCCCGTTCCTGCTGCAACGCCAACGGTTTCCGACACGCCGCAACCGGTTTCCGAAACCTCGCCGGTGGTTCCCGACACGTCGGACGCCGCTGCCGACACATCGCCATCGCCATCGGCGCCGATTACGCCGCCGTCCACGCCCGGCGAGGGGCCAAAACTGTGAAGGTCTGGATTCTGCGCCACGGCGAGGCCAAACCTCAGGCCCGTACGGACGCCGAGCGGGAGCTGACTGCCAATGGCCGCGAAGAGGTCTTGCGCAGTGCGGCCCACTTGATGGGGCATCCCGTGCAGCGGATCATCGCCAGCCCGTATGTGCGTGCCCGGCAGACCGCCGAGCTGGTCCGACAGGCGCTTGGGTTTGCAGAGGCCATCGTGACCGTGCCGTGGCTGACGCCTGAGAGCAATCCGCACAAGGTGCTGGAGCTGCTGGATGCGTACAGCGAAGAAAATGTGTTGCTGGTCAGTCATCAACCTTTGGTGGGCTCGTTGATCGGCCTGGCGGTGCAGGGCTCTGTGCAGCAGGCGCAACCGATGCGCACCGCCAGTCTTGCTCAGCTTGAGGCGGATTTGCCCCTTGCTGGCGCGATGGAACTGGTGGATGTTTGGCACGCTGAATGAATGAAACAAGGAGCGGGGAGCGGTTTGCTGCGCTCCCCGTCGTTGAATGAAACAAGTGCTCCAAACCCTGAAAATAACAAGGAAGAACCATGAGTGTATGGCGTAGCCCTCCGGACCTTGACGCGCTTAATGCGAAGCAGAAGAACACCATCGGTGAGGTGCTGGATATCCGGTTTGAAGCCGTCGACGATCGGTCTTTGACGGCGAGCATGGCGGTGGATGAGCGCACCCACCAGCCCTACGGCTTGTTGCACGGCGGGGCGTCGGTGGTGCTGGCGGAGACGGTGGGGTCTACGGCCAGTTATCTGGTGATCGATACGGATCGGTTTTTTTGTGTGGGGATCGAGGTCAACGCGAACCATTTGCGCGGGGTGCGCAGCGGGCGGGTGACGGCGGTGGCGCACCCGGTGCATATCGGTCGTACGACCCATGTCTGGGATATTCGTCTGACGACGGAGGATGGCAAGGCCTGTTGTATTTCCCGGTTGACGGTGGCGGTAGTGCCCCATGGGGAGCAGCCTCCTTCTCGCTGAAGGCTCAAGCGCTTCGCCAGGATCAAGAGCGTCTGCCTGGGGGCAGACTGTTTCGCCTTCGGCGAGTTACTTGGAAAAGCACCCCAAGTAACCAAGGGTGCTTGCTCCTGGTTGGGTTCCTCCTTCGTCGGAATACCCTCACTCCGACGACGCTCCGTGGGTCCGCGCCGAACGGACATCCATGTCCTGACGGCGCTCTCGCCGCATCCATGCGGCTCGGCCCACTGCGCGAGACCTGCGTTCAGCCTGCACCCAAGTCGCGATTGGCGGTGGCTGGAGCTATTTGTGTACGAAGATCAAAAGCAGATCTAAAGCGAATCAAAAGCTTCCCGGCTGAAGCCGGTCCCACAGGGTCATCGTCGGTCCCACTGACTGCACGCGCCGCTGTTAGTGGGACCGGCTTTAGCCGGGAAGAGGCCAGTCCAGGCGCCGGTATTTCCTGAGCTCTAACATCTGATCGTTCCCACGCTCCGCGCGGGAATGCCGCCTCAGACGCTCCGCGTCTCTGCCGTGGCGCTGCCACCCACCCAGATAAACACCCCCATGACCGGAGTGGCCTCATCGATGGCAGTTCCGGTCATTGCCGCTGTTCGTGCGTGGTGCGCACAATCGCCGCTTGTTCGGGTTGCTCTGGGTGTGTCGGCATGTCTCAACTTTTGTTTTTCGCTCACGCCAATGGTTTTCCGTCGGGCACGTACGGCAAGTTGTTCGCCGCGCTAGGGCCAGAGTTTGAGGTTCGGCATCTGGAGCAGCATGCCCATGACCCGCAATTTCCGGTGACCGACAACTGGCCGGAGCTGGTGGATGAGTTGATCCACCATTTGCGCGAGCAGCCGCAACCGGTGTGGGGTGTCGGGCATTCGCTGGGTGGCGTGCTGCATTACCATGCGGCGCTGCGCCATCCGGAGTTGTACCGGGGCGTTGTCATGCTCGATTCGCCGGTGCTGACGCGTTTCGATCAGTGGATGATTCGGGCGGCCAAGCGCTTCGGTTTCATCGATCGCATTACGCCCGCAGGCCGGACGCTCGGGCGCCGGGAGGTGTTCAGCAGCGTCGAGGCGGCGCGGGAGTACTTTGCCGGCAAGTCACTGTTCCGGCGTTTCGATCCCGAGTGTTTCGAGGCGTATCTGCGCCACGGGTTGCAGGCCGATGGCGACGGGTTGCGCTTGCGCTTCGATCCCGCCACCGAAATCAGCATCTACCGTAGCGTGCCCCACACCAGCCCCGGCCTTGCCCGTCAGTTGCGGGTGCCGTTGGCGATGGTGCGCGGTGAAAGCAGCGATGTTGTGCGTCGGCACCATGCGCTGTCGGTCAAAAGCATGCGCGAGGGCGTGTATCTTTCCGTGCCCGGCGGGCATATGTTCCCGCTCGAACATCCCGAGGACACCGCCCGCATGCTCACAACGCTGTTTTCCCGCTGGACGGCCGGCGCTGACGCCGCAACTGCAACTGCAACGGCAAACGCTGACGCTGCGCTGCACCGAGCCCGCGCATGACTTGCTCGGTGGAAGAGATCCGCCTGAGCCTGCCCCATATCGAGCTGGCGGCTCATCTGTTTGGTCCCCAGGACGGCATTCCGGTGATCGCCCTGCATGGCTGGCTGGACAACGCCAACAGCTTCGCGCGGCTGGCGCCCAAGCTTGAAGGGCTGCGGATACTGGCGCTGGACATGGCCGGGCATGGTCACTCCGACCACCGTCCGCCGGGTTCGGCGTATGGCTTGCCGGACTACGCCCACGATGTATTGCAGGTGGCGGAGCAGATGGGCTGGGAGCGCTTCTCCCTGCTGGGTCACTCGCTGGGGGCGATCATTTCGGTGATCGTTGCGGCGGCCGTCCCCCAGCGGGTGAGCCGTCTGGCCTTGATCGACGGGTTGGTGCCACCGGTGGGCGAGCCAGAGTCTGTCGTAGAGCGCATGGGCGCAGCGCTGCAGGCGCAATTGACCCGGCAGAGCAAGCGCAAGCCGGTCTACCCGGACATGGACCGTGCAGTGGAGGCGCGGATGAAAGGCATGGTGGCGGTCAGTCGTGAGGCGGCTGAACTGTTGGCTCAGCGTGGCTTGATGCCGGTGCCGGGTGGTTACACCTGGCGCAGCGACAGCCGACTGACCTTGCCCTCGGCGATTCGTCTGACACGAGCTCAGGCGCTGTCTTTTGTCACCGCGGTGCGCTGTCCGGCGCAGTTGATCGTCGCCGAGGAGGGAATGCTGGCGCAGAACCGGGAGCTGCTCGCCAGCGTTCCTTTTACGGTGACGTCCTTGCCGGGCGGCCACCATCTGCACCTTAACGATGAGGCGGGTGCGCGCTCTGTTGCAGACTGTTTCAATCGCTTCTTCGCCGTTCCTTGACTTGCGACCTGCAACTGCCGAGGCTGGGGCAGTTGAAACAGGAGACTGCACGATGGACCACTGCCCACGCCGCACCGTTTTATTTTCATGCTTGCCGCGCGTTGTCGCGGCTTTGTTTTGCCTGCCGATTGCCCTGCCTGCCGCTTCAATGGCTGCCTCGCCGATTGACCTGCCATGAGTGCATCCATGACGTTTGCCCACACCTTAACCCGCACGCTCGGGCTCACGCTGCTGCTCACCGGGTTCAGCGCCATCGCCCATGCAGCCGACGTTCCCGGCAGTCAGGATTTGCCCAATCTGCCGCGACTTGAAGACGCGGAAATCGTCGATTATCGGCCTGCCGTCGAGCTGGAGCGTATCTACCCGCTGGGCTCGATCCGCAAGATCAGCGGCCAGTTGCGCTTCGACGGGCAGGTGGCCGGACGCGGCAACGTGACGTCCATCACCTACCAATTGCCGGTCGAGCACAGCGCCGACGAGGCGTTCACCGCTGCCCGCGAAGCGTTGCAGCAGCAGGGCGCGCAGTTGCTGTTCTGGTGCCAGGCGCGCGATTGCGGCGAAAGCAGCCTGTGGGCCAACGAGGTGTTCGGCAACGCAAAGTTGTATGGCGCCGACAACGGCCAGTCCTATTTGCTGCTGCGCCTGGCCGCCCCGGCGGACAACACGCTCGTAGCGTTGTACGGCATCACCCGCGGTAACCGCCGGGCGTTCCTTCACGTCGAGCAGTTTCAATCAAGCGGGCCGCTGGGGGATTTGTTGCCGACTTCCGCAACCCTGTTGCGCGAGCTGAAAAGCACTGGCGAGCTGGAGCTGCCGATGCTGACCGCAGAGCCCGAGGAACCCTGGATCACCTTGCTGTCCCGTGGCTTGAACCTGGACAGCACCTTGCGCGTTACCCTGTCCGGGGATCAGCGCGAGGCCTGGCGGCAGGCGTTGGTGGCCAAAGGCGTACGCGCTGCCCGGCTGGAAGCGGGCGATCGGAAAAATCCCGGTCTGACCCTCGAGCTCATTCGCTGACGGCCGCAGAGCCAAGTTTGGTCTGACTTCACCGTGTGTATACAATGCCGCCCTCCAATCGTACCCGTGAGTCAGATGACAGAACCAAGCGTGCTTCGCCTTTCCATTATTGTGACGTTTGCTCTGGCTATTTTTGGGGTGGTTTTCGGCCTGCTGACCGGATCTGCGTCGATTATTTTTGACGGTGTATACACCCTTATCGACGCGATCATGACGAGCTTCGCTCTGGTCGTTGCCAAGCTGATTGCCTTCTCTCACAACGATGTCGGTCGAGCCCGCCTGACCAGGAACTTCACAATGGGGTTCTGGCACCTTGAGCCCATTGTGCTTGGTTTGTCCGGGACTCTATTGGTTGGCACCGCTGGCTATGGTTTGATCATGGCCGTTGGAAGCCTGATGGGGGGCGGGCGACATCTGGACTTCGATCTCGCGCTCGTTTTCGCTCTAGTGGCCCTGGTGAGCGCGGTTGGCATGATTGTCTATGGCCGACGAGCAAACAAACGACTCCATTCAAGCTTCATTGCCCTGGACGTAAAAGCCTGGACGATCTCCGCCGCAATGACCGGCGCTTTGTTACTCGCGTTCCTGACCGGCTGGGTTATCAGGGGCACAGAGCTGGAATGGTTATCGCCTTATATAGATCCAGCGGTGTTAGCGCTTGTTTGTGTCATCGTTTTACCTCTACCTCTGCCGACGATTCGTGACGCTCTCGCAGATGTTCTGCTGGTGACCCCGACAGAAATGAAGAAAAGAGTCGATGAGGTTGCTAGCGATGCTGTCCAGCGACATGGCTTTCTTTCCTACCGTGCCTATGTGGCCCGTGTGGGGCGCGGTAGACAGATCGAGATTTACTTTATCGTTCCCCCGGGCTTGCCGCCACGCTCCCTGGAGGCTTGGGATCTGATCCGGGATGAGATAGGCGAAGAGGTCGGAGGTACCGGCCCTGATCGTTGGCTGACAATCGCCTTTACCGTCAATAAAGAATGGGCTGAATGACCGATGTTCAATAACGATCGCCTGTTGGTGCAGATTATCCTGCTCGCGCTATTCGGCGCCTGCCTGTGGGTGATGGTGCCGTTCTGGTCGGCGCTGTTCTGGGGTGCCGTGCTGGCGTTCGCCAGCTGGCCGCTGATGCGTCTGCTGACTCGCGCGCTCAAGGGGCGTGAATCCCTCGCGGCGGCCATTCTGACCCTGGGCTGGATGGTGCTGGTGCTCGCACCGCTGGTCTGGCTGGGCTTCAATCTCGCGGATCACGTGCGCGACGCAACGGCGTTCGTCAAGGATGTGCAAGTGGACGGTCTGCCGGATCCACCCACCTGGCTGGCGGGTATTCCGCTGGTGGGCGAGCGACTGGTGGGTTACTGGAACACCATCGACCAACAGGGCGCGGCGCTGCTGGTCAGCGTCCGGCCTTATCTGGGGCAGGTCGGCAACTGGCTGCTGGCGCGCAGTGCGCAAATCGGCGGCGGCATTCTTGAGCTGACCCTGAGCATCGTCTTCGTGTTCTTTTTCTACCGCGACGGGCCGCGAGTGGCAGCGTTCGTGCTGAGTCTGCTGGAACGGCTGATTGGCGATCGCGCGCAGTATTACCTCGATCTGGTGGCCGGCACGGTGCAACGGGTGGTCAACGGTGTGATCGGTACGGCAGCGGCGCAAGCGGTGCTGGCACTGATCGGATTCCTGATTGCCGGTGTGCCGGGCGCGCTGGTACTGGGCATCGGCACCTTCCTGCTGAGCCTGGTGCCCATGGGCCCGCCGCTGATCTGGATACCGGCCACGGCGTGGCTGGCCTGGAGGGGCGATTACGGCATGGCGATTTTCCTCGGCCTGTGGGGCACGTTCATCGTCAGTGGCGTCGATAACGTGCTCAAGCCTTACCTGATCAGCCGCGGCGGCAATCTGCCGTTGGTAATTGTCTTGCTCGGGGTGTTTGGCGGGTTGCTGGCTTTCGGTTTCATCGGACTGTTCATCGGCCCGACATTGCTGGCAGTGGCCTACAGCTTGCTGCTGGACTGGGTCGGAGAAAGCCGCGCGCGTCAGCCGGTCAAGTAACTCACACCCCGAAAAAGCACGCGCATAAAAAACCGCCGCCGGGCTGGGCTCGGCGGCGGTTTTTTCGTCAGGCCGGGAACAAACTGGAGCGGTACGTCGAGGACGGCTATTTGCCGATTGACAACGATGTCTTCGAACGTGCGATCCGCGCCTTGGTTGCTTGGTTGCTTGGTTGCTTGGTTGCTTGGTTGCTTAATTGCGTAATGCACAAATGAACTTTGCAGTGATATAAGACAATCTGTGTTTTGTGAAAAGCATATGAAGCCGACGACTGACTTGAAGGGTCGGTATAGGATGGACAGGCACGGAAGAGCGCACGTGATCTAGACAGGTCGCGTGACAACTCCAGGGTAGGCTCTGAGGCTTACTCGAAGAGAGCGGGGTCGACTTTGTGGCGTCTTGCCTGTTCCAGATGGCGTCGCATTTGATCAGCGGCTGCCAATCTGTCACCCCGTTCCAGGCACTCCAGAATCGCCAAGTGTTCTTCGGCTTGGCCTTTACGGGGTGCACGTGCGCTTGCCTGCCGGTATTCGACGAGCCGGCGTAGTTGGTCGAGGCGACGTACGGTCTGCTGCAGGAAGCGGTTGCCTGAACATGTCGCCAGAGTCTCGTGGAACTGAGAGTTGGCCTCAAACAACTCCTGCGCCGTCATCGTCAGATATCCACCATTGGCAATGAACTCCTGCTGCCGACGACAGGCCGCCAGGGTTTCGCGATCAATCTGAAATGTCGGTGACAGAAGGCCGGAAGGCTCAATGGTAGCGCGGAAGGAGTAGCTTTCTTCATAGGCCTCGACAGAGTCGATCATCGGGAGCAGACGCCACCCCTGACCAGCACGCTGTTCGACCCAGCCTTCTTGCTGGATACGAAACAATACGGCTCGCAGCGCGGCCCTGGAGACGTCAAACTGGCGCATAAATTCGATCTCAGTAAACAGCTCAGGAAGCTGTCTGCTTAGTCTCAGCTCTGCAAGTTTCAGGTATAGAGGATCGTCGCTGTTTTCCATGACCTCTGAGACGAGATCACCCAGATCATCGCTCGCGCGCGCCAGGAAAAAACCTCTGTTGCGGTCATAGGTCAGCATGCCTTTTTCGACCAGATGGCCCATGGCGAACTTGACCGGCGTGCGCGAGACATTGAGCGTCGTAGCCAACTGGGACTCGACCAAGTGATGACCAATAGCGAAGCGTTCACGACGTACGTAAGAAACGATGTCACGCGCAATGCGTGCTTGGAGAGGGCTTAGAGGCATTGGATCGGGAACCAGAAAGTGCTGAACCAGAGGGCTGCCATTCTAGCGCGTCGTGCTATGCAGGGGCAGAGACCACTCTTCTGATCTCCGCCGGTGCGTCTTGAGCGCGCAATATCTGTTTAGCGAACCTGATAGAACGGGAAAGCCCCGAACAGCAAACCGCCTACAAGCAATCCAAAGCTTGCGAGAATGGCCCACTTCAGCGCGAATCGCTGGTGATCGCCTAGGTCGACCTTGGCCAAGGCGACCAGCAAATATAGCGAGGGCACGAGGGGGCTCAAAAGGTGTACCGGCTGGCCAACAACCGACGCGCGGGCTATTTCCAGCGGCGTGATGCCGTACTGGGCAGCGGTTTGAGCTATTACCGGAAGGATGCCGAAGTAAAACGCATCGTTCGACATGAAAAAAGTGAACGGCAGGCTGACGACAGCAGTAACTACCGCAAGGAAAGGTCCAAAGCTAGGAGGGATGACGTGCAGTAAACTCTTTGCCATTGAATCAACCATACCGGTACCCGATAGAATCCCGGTGAAGATGCCTGCAGCGAAGATGACTCCTGTGACTGCGAGCACGTTGGCCGCATGAGCCGCAATACGGGCTTTCTGATCCTCGATTTTTGGATAGTTGAGCATGATCGCGATAGCAAATCCGATCATGAACAGTATCTGGATTGGCATAGCGCCCAGTACCAGGCAGGTGATTAAAACCAGCGTCAGAATGAGGTTTGCCCAGAACATTTTGGGACGACGGTTATCGTCACACTCCTCAGCAGAACCATTACCCAGCGTAATTGATCCGTCGAGAAAGTCATCCAGATGAATGATGCCCAGACGAGCGCGCTCTTTGCGTCCCAAAATCACTGAGGTGAACGCCAGGCACGCAGCGCCGATCAGCATCCCCGGAATCATCGGCACGAAGATGTCCATTGCATCGACATGAAGTGCTGCGGCTGCTCGGGCCGTAGGCCCGCCCCATGGCGAGATGTTCATGATCCCGCTGGCGATGTTGACCAGGCACGTCATGCCCAGAACGCTCATGCCTAGACGCTGATAAAGCGGCAAAAAGGCTGCACACGCAATCATGTAGGTCGTCGAGCTATCACCGTCCAGCGACACCAACATGGTCAGCACGGCGGTACCGACCAGTACCTTCAAAGGGTCGCCTTTAACCAGCTTCAAAATGAAGCGCACCAAACCATCGAAAAGCCCTGCGTCAATCATGATCCCGAAGTACAGGATCGAGAAGGTCAGCATGACACCCGTAGGGGCCAGCGTTTTCACGCCGTCGAGCATCATCCCGCCCAAACCAGCGTAGTGCCCGCCAATCAGCGCGAACAGGATGGGGATCAGGATCAGAGCGATCAACGCCGAAAGGCGCTTGGTCATGATCAGATACATGAAACAGATGACCATCGAAAAGCCGAGGATTGTCAGCACGGTCGAACTCCCTTTTTTCTTGAATTTGTAGGGCGCCTATCAGCGTGGCGGCTGCAAGCTAGCCGGCGTGATTCAGGTCGAGACTGGCTCGATGCGGAAGGGGGGTCGAATGGATTTGAAGTGCGGGAGCTGGATCATGGATGGCCTCATTTTCTTATGTTTATTTTTTTACCGTACCTGCCTGGCTGGTTGCCTGATGAGGTACATCCGACTTCGGTGGCTGAGTGAATCGGATGAATCAACATTGACCTATATCATGACAAAGTGCAATATCGCCCCACAAAAACATTGCCTGTGCAGCCTGTGAGGATTAGCCAATGCCTGAGTCAAAGGGTCAAACCGTTTTCGCCAACGGGATCGAGTACCGTGTCAGCGACATTCGTGGGGTCGTGACTGACCTGGGCGGTGATTACGCAAAGCTGCCCTACAGCCTGCGAATCCTCGCCGAGAACGTTTTGCGAGGGGAGGCTGACCCTGAAGCCGCGCTCAAAGTCATCTGCGCACGCTCCAAAGAATTCGATATACCTTTCCGACCAGCCCGTGTCGTCCTGCAGGATCTGCTCGGTACACCTGCGTTGGTCGACCTCGCCGGGCTGCGTGATGCTGTTGCCGAGAGGGGCGGCAACCCACGATTGGTTAACCCGGTCACTCCAACTCACCTGGTCGTCGATCACTCGCTCAACGTCGAGCGCTGGGGGGATGCGAGCGCGCTTGCCGATAACGAAGCCATCGAGCGTGAGCGCAATGCCGAACGTTTTCAGTTCTTGGACTGGTGCAACAAGGCGTTCAGCAACTTGTCGATCATTCCTTCGGGCAAAGGCATCCTTCACCAGATCAACCTGGAGCGCCTGACCACAGTCGTGGGGACTCAGCGTCGTGACGGCGAGCTGTGGGCATTCCCGGATACGCTGGTCGGTACCGACAGCCACACCACTATGATCAATGCCATTGGCGTGTTGGGCTGGGGTGTAGGCGGTATCGAAGCTGAAGCGGCAATGCTGGGTAAATCGTTGATGCTGCGTCTGCCGGAAATTGTCGGCGTACGTCTGGAAGGCACGCTGCGTCAAGGCTACTTGGCAACGGACATCGCACTGGCGCTGACTGAGCAACTGCGCAAGGCTGGCGTGATCGGTTCATTCCTGGAATTTTTCGGCCCTGGCGTACCACAATTGTCGCTGGCTGATCGTGGCACTTTGTCCAATATGGCGCCTGAGTTCGGCGCAACCGCGGCGATGTTCGCGATTGATGATCGCACTCTGCATTACTTGCGCATGACGGGCCGTGGCGGTCAGATTTCCGGCCTGACTGAGGCTTATGCTCGCGCTCAAGGCCTGTGGCATGACAGCTTAGGTGAGGCTGAGTACAACCGCGTCGTAACGCTGAATCTCAGCTCTGTGGCGCGTTCAATTGCGGGGCCGAAGCAACCACACCAAAGAATTGTATTGGGTCAAAAAGCACCCGCGACCAACCTCCCAGTTGGCCTGGACAACGGCTCGGTTGTGCTTGCGGCGATCACCAGCTGCACCAACACCTCCAACCCACGCGGTGTGATCGCCGCCGGTTTGGTCGCGCGAAACGCACGTAAACGTGGCCTGAAACGTGCTCCTTGGGTCAAGACGTCCTTTGCACCTGGCTCGATGGTTGTCTCCGATTACCTTGAGCGTTCGGGACTCAACGAAGATCTCGACGCCTTGGGCTTCAACTTGGTCGGCTACGGGTGCACCACCTGTAACGGTATGTCCGGCCCGCTGCTCAGCCCTGAGATCGAAGAAGAGATCCGCACACGTAAGCTGGAAACCGTTGCTGCGACCTCCGGTAACCGTAACTTTGAAGGTCGGGTTCACCCATTGGCTCGTGAAGTATTCATCATGTCGCCGCCACTGATCGTTGCTTACGCGATTGCGGGCACCTACCTGATCGATCCGGAGAAAGATGCTCTGGGCCTGGATGAGAATGGCGTACCTGTTTACCTGCACGAGCTGTGGCCAAGTGACGAAGAACTGACTCGAATCGAAGCGGACAACCTGACCGCAGACCTTTTCGACAAGGCATACGAGGATGTCCCACGTGAAGCCGGTTTGATTGCCAGCGACTTGCGTGCAGGCGTCAGCGACCAATATGACTGGCAGGCCAGCAGCACCTACATCCGTAAGCCTCCATACTGGAGCGACGCTGTCACGGCTACCGATACCCGCAAAGATCTCAGGAGCATGCGCGTCCTCGCCATGCTGTCGGACAACATCACCACCGACCATATTTCTCCATCGGGTGCGATCCTGCCTGAAAGTGATGCAGGTCAGTACCTGCAGTCTCACGGGATCGCGGTGCAAGACTTCAACTCCTATGGCACTCGCCGTGGTAACCACGAGGCTGCACAGCGTGCGACCTTCGCAAGTCCACGCCTTAAGAACGAGCTGCTCGAAGATGGTCGCGAAGGCCCATGGACGCTGCTGCTGCCCGAAAAAGAAGTCACTACGATCTTCCAGGCCGCTGAGGTCTACGCGGATCGCAAGCAGAGTCTGATTGTCGTTGCCGGCAAAGAGTACGGCAGCGGTTCTTCCCGCGACTGGGCAGCCAAAGGCCCACGCTTGCTGGGTGTCCGTGTCGTGGTTGCGGAGAGCTTCGAACGTATTCACCGCACGAACCTGGCAGGGCTCGGGATCCTGCCACTGCAGTTCGAGCAGGGCGTCTCACGTCAAAGCCTGGGTCTGAATGGCCGCGAGACCTTTAGCGTTGAGGGCATCACTGATGACTTCCAGCCAGGCGCCAAGGTCACTCTGGTGATTGAGCGCGAAAACGGCGAAACCGAGCGCGTCAGTGTCGTGAGCCGTCTGGATACCTTCGAGGACGTTCGTTACTTCCGCAGCGGTGGTCTGTTGCCACAGTTGCTGATCGAAAGCATGAAGAACGCATCCGCCAACTGATGCGCCGCTGATTTGTCACAGGAGATATCAAATGACTCAAAGACGTATTCCAGCCGTTTACATGCGTGGCGGCTCGAGTAAGGGCGTGTTCTTTCTCGACAGGGATCTGCCGCCCGCTGGCCAGGAGCGAGATGCCATCCTTCTCCGTGTGATCGGCAGTCCAGATGTGTACGGCAAGCAGATCGACGGAATGGGTGGTGCGACCTCCAGTACCAGCAAGGTTGTGATCATCGGTAAATCAAGTCGTGAAGATTGCGACGTTGATTACCTGTTCGGGGCTCCGGCCATCGAGACGCCGGTTATTGACTGGTCAGGTAACTGCGGCAACCTGAGTTCGGCTGTTGGCCCGTATGCGATCTCTGAAGGCCTGTTGGATGCTCCTCGTGATGGCATCGCCGTTGTCCGTATCTGGCAGGCCAATCTACAGAAACGAATCATCGCCCACGTGCCGATGCGCAACGGTGAGGTTCAGGAGGAGGGTGACTTCGTACTCGATGGTGTGGCGTTTCCAGCGGCCGAGATCGTGCTGGAGTTTCTCAAGCCCGGCGGGTCAGACGGCAGCATTCTGCCCACCGGTAACGCCGTCGATGAACTGGACATTCCAGGCATTGGCATTATGCCCGTCACGTTGTTGAACGCTGGTAACCCTACCATTTTCCTTGAGGCTGACCGAGTGGGTCTCAAAGGTACCGAAACTCAGGATCAGGTCAATGGCGATGCCGAGCTTCTGGCGCGCTGTGAAACCATTCGTGCTCATTGCACTGTTGCGATGGGGTTGGCCGCGACTGCCGAAGAGGCAACTCGTCTGCGTCCGCATACGCCCAAGCTGTGCTTTGTTGCCGGGCCTCAGAGCTATCAGGCTGCCGGTGGCAAGTTTGTCGAGCCAGCTGATATCGACGTGATCGCGCGGATCCTGTCGATGGGCAAGTTGCACCACGCGATTACGGGTACTGGTGCTGTCGCTGTCGCCGTCGCGGCTGCTCTGGATGGCACGCTGGTGAATCGTATCGTCGGCGACATCGGGGATCGCCAGGTTCGTATGGGGCATACCGCCGGCAGCGTTGCAGTAGGCGCGAAAACCGTGCTGGAGGAGGGTGGCTGGAGTGTGGACAAGGCAGTGATGAGCCGCAGTGCTCGCCGGCTGATGGAAGGCTGGGTACGGGTTCCTGAAGTTCGCTGACGGCCTGGAGAGCTCATTTTGATCGAACTCATAAACTCGCCAGGGTTCTGGCTGGCCGTGATGCAAATCATCGCCATCGATATTTTGCTGGGCGGCGACAACGCGGTTGTCATCGCGCTGGCGTGTCGCAAGCTCCCTGAAGCACAGCGTAATCGCGCCATTATTGGCGGCGCGCTGGGCGCGATCCTATTGCGGATAGGAATGATCTTCTTCGCACTTCAGCTGTTGGGATTGCCTTTCCTTAAACTGATGGGTGCCGTATTGCTCCTCTGGATTGGTATCAAGCTGATGCTTCCTGAGGGTGAGGGCGCACACGAGAACATGTCGACGAGCCCAAAGCTTTGGGGGGCGATCAAGACCATCATCGTTGCCGATGCGGTCATGAGCCTGGACAACGTGGTCGCAGTAGCAGGGGCATCCGGCGGGCAGATTGAGCTGGTGATCTTTGGCATCGTGATCAGCATCCCGATCATCATCTGGGGCAGCAAGTTGGTACTGCATTTCATGGATCGATATCCGATTGTCATCACCCTTGGAGCTGCATTGCTCGGTTGGATCGCGGCCAGTATGGCGATCACTGATATAAGCCTGCCGGCGGTACCGGCCTGGGCTCATTACGGTGCCGGCATCGTCGGCGTGGCAATGGTATTGATCATCGGAAAATGCATTGTCAGTTCGAATGCAACTGCGGGTAAGAAATCAGAAACAGAGAGGAGTGAGTAGCCGTGGAATTTGATCTTGCCGCCGTACGAAAAGATATCGCTCCACAGGGAAAGCTGCGGGTCGCAATCAACCTCGGTAATCCTGTACTCGCGAAGCTTGAGGAGAAGACCCAGGTTTTCTCTGGTGTGTCGGTCGTGTTGGCCAATGCACTCGCTGATGCGCTTGAAATTGATATTTCACTGACCGCCTATGACGCCGCCGGCAAGGTCTTCGCAGCACTTGAGGAAGGAGCTTGGGATCTTGCGTTTCTAGCCATTGAGCCAGTCAGGGCTGAGAAAATCTCCTTCTCAAGCCCCTATGTCTACATCGATGGAACCTATCTGGTGCGAACGGAAAGCAAGTTTAATCTCGCTTCTGCCTTAGACGCTGGCGGCTGCAGGATCGCAGTGGGTAGGGGAGCGGCCTATGACCTGTTCTTGTCCCGGACGTTGAAAAATGCCGAGTTGGTTCGAGCGAATACTTCAGCCGTCGCCGTTGATGAGTTCTTGACGCTAGGCCTCGATGCAGCTGCAGGAGTTCGTCAGCCTCTGGAGCGCTTCGCCCGAAGTACGACAGGCGTCAGAGTGTTGAGTGACAACTTTACGGAAATTCGTCAGGCGTTGGCTATTCCGAAAGGCAGAGCGCTTGCTGCTGAGTACGTTCAGAGCTTCATAAATGGCTGTCTGCGCAGCGGACTCGTTGCCAAAGCGCTGAACGACAGTGATGAGCAGGATGCGCGAGTTGCTAAGCCCTACGTGGGGTAGACCCAAAAAACACTTGATCCAGCCTTCAGACCATTTCAAACAATTTTGGTCTGACTCCACTCTGCGCGGCAGGCACGCTGTATTTCGCATCTTTCCACCAGGAAAGCGGTTACCGGCTTAGGTGGGCAGCTGCCGCTGCTCAACCCTTGCTCTCATAAAAGCAATGAAAGCGCTTAGTTTCCGTGGGATATGCATTCGGCTTGGATAGTACAGATGGAACGGCGAGACGCCGGGCCACCAGGGCTCAAGCAGCGCTATCAGTTGCCCGCTAGCGATCTCAGCTCGTACCTGGGCTTCAAACGCACATCCGATGCCGGCTCCGGCGCGGATTGCCTGCATCAAAGTGTCTGCATCATTGCTAATCAGTGGGCTGGGAGGCTGGATTTCGATTAAACGGCCATCCTGAGTGTATTCCCATCGGTAAACGCCACCAGCCAAGCGGATATTTAAGCATCGATGTAGGCGCAGATCCTCAGGCGTGCGCACGAGATCGCGATCTCGCAGGTAACTCGGTGCTGCTACGGTAGCTATACGATGACTGCCTCCCATGGGTAACGCGACTACGTCCTGTGCAAGGTTTTCGCCGACCCTGATGCCGGCATCAAAGCCGCCCGCCACCAGATCCAGCAGTGCGTTGTCGCAATGGATATCCAGAGTGATGTCAGGATAGGCGTCCATGAACGCCGCCAAGTGAGGCGCCAGGACAATGTCCGCAGCAGTGCGAGACACATTGAGTCGCAGAAGGCCGGTAGGTTTATCTCGTAGTTCATTTACATCTTCGATGGCTGATGCAAGGGTCGCCAGCCCCGGTTGCGCGTAGCCCAAAAAACGTTGACCAAGTTCGGTCAGACCGACCTTTCGCGTGGAGCGTTCGAGCAGTCGCACGCCCAGCCGGCTCTCGAGTGTGCGCAGGGTTTGTGAAAGAGCCGAGGGCGAGATACCCATTACTGCAGCCGCTTTGGTAAAGCTTCCGTATTTTGCGACCTGAGCGAAGGCAGCGATGCCGGACAAAAGGTCTGGGCGAATAGCATTATTGTGAAGCAACGCTTCATATTGCATGCCGATTGCGCCTATTAATAAAGGGAGTGATCAAGCCTAACATGGCGCCTACATTCACAGGAGCGCTATTCATGGGTAAGTTAGAAGGGAAAGTTGCCATCGTGACAGGATCTTCAAAAGGCATCGGTGCAGGTATCGCCGAGCGGCTGGCGGCGGACGGTGCAAAAGTTATCATCAACTATTCACGAAGCGTCGCAGATGCCAATCGTGTGGTAGAGCGCATTGTCGACGCTGGCGGTGAAGCCATCGCGTTCAAGGCTGACCTCTCTCGTCCCGCAGATATCGGGCCTTTGATCGACTCGGCTGTTCAAGCGTTTGGCAGGCTGGATATTCTGGTGAATAACGCTGGCATATATAAACCTGACTCACTCGACGAGTTGAGTGCTGACAGTTTCGACGAGCATTTCAACCTGAACGTACGCGGGCTGTTGCTCACCACACAAGCAGCTGCTCGGGTTATGAATGCCGGCTCAGTCATCGTTAATATCAGTTCAGGCCTGGCCCACAGTCCTTATCCGCAGGTGCACGTGTATTGCGCAACAAAAGGAGCGGTGAACACGCTGACCCGCTCCCTGGGCATGGAGCTAGGTCCTCGGGGCATTCGTGTTATGGGCATCGCACCGGGGTTTGTTCATACAGAAGGAAACGCGGACTCTGCACGAGGCATGGATGAGTTTTTCATCGCCAAGACCCCGCTGGGTCGCGTAGGCAAGCCTCAAGACATTGCAGCAGCGGTAGCGTATGCCGTATCGGAAGATGCAGGCTGGGTAACGGGTACCACGCTTGATGTCGCTGGCGGTATGACCTTCTGAGATTGGCCGATAGCTGCCTTTCGAAGCTGGCCGCTTTCGACTTTTAGCCGCCAGTCTGTGGGGCCGTTGTTGTTTGGCAGGACAGGGTTTGATGGGCGCGGAACAGGCTTTTCTACACACCAGCACTGCCAGCGCCATCATCCGAAACCCGAGTTTTCGTGGACAGCGCTCCACGAAATACCGATTACTTCAGAGGGTAAGGGCTTTTCCTGGCGCTTGATTTCTTTAAGCGCGGCGGCGGTTAAAACTACCGTCCCTGTCTTGTCATACCTCTGTTTGCTCAGCCATTTCTGGCGCATCGTCTACTTCATTACTGAGGTAAACACCCCTTTAGACACAAGTGATGTGCTGGTTCGGTTATTCCTGGCCCCGTACCAGACTCGTATATTGAATCCACCGTGGCGTGCTGGCTCCCGCAGCGTGCTGATGATGAGACCCCAAAACGAGACTTGATGATGAACAGTGCAACTCAACCGCATTCAAACCTGGAAGTATCTCCACATGAGATCGATGCCGAATACTTCGAGTACAGCAAAGCGGCAAACCCGATAAGCGCAAACTTGATCACCCGCATCCCGTACCAGAGTTTCCCTGCTTCGCTCTATGATTCGGGCCCGTCTCGAACAGTTGCTCTGGATTTGAGCGAAAAACTAGAGTGTGAAGGCCCTGCAACCGGCCCAGGTCTTTGCGCTAGTTTGATTCGACTGAACGCTGGCGATGACGTCACATTGGCGCCCAACGCGACCTCACAGGTTCTGTATGTAATCGATGGTAGCGGTAGCCTTGCGTATGGTGAAGAGGCGTTTGAATGGACGAAAGGTTGTTTTATCGCCCTGCCGGGGATGAACAGCACAATTCTCAAGGCGTCGGCGGACGCACGATTCTACTGGGTACATGATGAGCCTCTTCTTCGCTACTTAGGCGTGAGCAGAAGTGAAGACCGTTTCACCCCGACTCTGTACCCTGCGGATGTCGCATCGGCAAAGCTTCGTGAAGCCGCTGATGATCCACGTGCACAGGATCGCAGCCGCGTCAGCATTCTGCTGGGTAACAGTCACTTTCCTCAGACACGCACAGTGACCCATGTGCTGTGGGCTATGTACGGCATCCTCCCAGCCGGCTCGATCCAAAAACCCCACCGGCACCAATCCATCGCCCTGGACTTCATCATTGATTGCCCAACTGGATGCTATTCGCTTGTAGGTACTGAACTGGCCGAAAATGGCCATATTCGCAATCCACAACGCGTAGATTGGACACCAGGGCTTGCGTTCGTCACACCACCTGGCTATTGGCATGCTCACTTCAATGAGTCGGATCGCGAAGCATTTCTGATCCCGATTCAGGATGCTGGTCTACAGACCTATCTGCGATCACTGGATATTCGGTTCAGCTAAAGTGGATTCCCGTTATGACTAGCTCATACCGGGAATTATCGCTGCCACACGGGCGGGTCAACCACGCGATCAGCAATGAAATCAATGAAGCATCGCACCTTCGTAGAAACGATTCGCTTCGGGGGATATACAAACCAGATGGCGCCAGATTCATGTGAGACCTTGACCTCCCAATCAGGCAGCCAACGCACCAGTCGACCATCGCGCAAACTGGCGCTGGCAAGCCAGTCTGGGAGTAATGCCATTCCCAACCCGCTGCTCGCCGCGATTAGCTGTGCGTCAAGGTCATTTATCCAAAGTACACCACCAATGGGCAACGACACCTGCTCTTTGTCGTTGGCCCATATCAACGCGTCGGGCCACTGGCGTCCGATGATCATCATGTCGACGGGCAGTTGATCAGGGCAATCCGGTTGAGGATAACGAGTGGCAAATTCTGGACTCACACATAGGAAAGTCTTTACCTCAGCCAGCTTTCTCGCCTTGAGATTGGAGTTGGCTAGCCTGCCAATTCGAATCGCAAGATCGATTCCAGTGGCGATCAGATCGATTTGTGACTCATCAATACAGAGATCTAGTGTGATGTCTGGGTAACGCTCAATAAACTCCCCTATTAAAGGAAGTATGTGATGACGCGCAAAAGCAGGCGGAAGACTAACCTTCAATCTCCCTCGAGGATTTTGATTAAGAGCGGACGTTGCCGCCTTGGCTTCTGATAATTCAAAGAGAACTTTTTGGGCATGGTACAAGAACGTTTGCCCACCCTCCGTCAATGCAAGTTTTCGTGTTGATCGATTGAAAAGTGCAATGCCGAGATCTTGCTCTAAATCTTTGATGTATCGCGAAACTGTAGAAGCCTTTATCCCCATACGCTCTGCTGCTTTGGAGAAGCTATTTCCATTGGCCGACTCTACGAAAGCGGTCAGTGCTGCTAGGTAGTCCAAGTGCGCCTCTCTGATTTGGTGTCGCTAG
This sequence comes from Pseudomonas sp. HP_01, assembly GCF_055284355.1. Lineage (NCBI taxonomy): Bacteria > Pseudomonadati > Pseudomonadota > Gammaproteobacteria > Pseudomonadales > Pseudomonadaceae > Pseudomonas > Pseudomonas sp. HP_01. The sequence continues at coordinate 102,243 of NZ_JBTOPV010000023.1, forward strand.
CCAGACTGATCGGGCACTTGAGCCTTACTCGTTTGCTTCTGAGGCTCAGCCTTGGTGATCTCTGAAGGGTATCGCATCGCAAACGTTCAGTGAAGTCACCTTTCCGCGATGGTCTCGCTGGCACGCGTCACGCGGTGTGAAGCATTATTTTTCGTAAAGAACCTACGCGCCTTGCAACCCTGACTGCAGGATGGCAACCAACTTGGGGCTGCTGGTGTTATGCCTATACAGCATGGCAACGGCAAGCAGTGCTCCGGCCATAACCGAAAAGAGCGCTGCATCGCGAGCGCCAGCAGTTCCACGGCCTTATCTCCATGGGATGCAGCGCTGCGCACGAGTACAATCTCATCATCCGGAATAACCGGCATTCGTTCGAGTAGTTGTCCCGTTAAACAGACCTCCTGCTTGCTCGTTCAGGTCATATCAATCTTCAAACGACACAACATTTTGACGGCGCCGGTCGACGACAAGCCGCGTCACGTCAGGCCGCGAATAATGCCCAGCCTGATCAAGGTTCTGCCGCTCACGGCGCACTTCATTGCGATCAAGCGTCGCGACCAGCAGGCACTCTTCACCGACGGCTGGCGGAATGATCCAGTCGCCATTTGGCGCAGAAATACATGAGCCACCGTTTGCCAGGATCTCTGGGCAATTTGCGAGTATCAAGTCCAAGTGCGGCGTATCGGATGGAAAGTCTTCACGCCGCATCAGAGCAGATACGGAGATGGTGAAGCAACGCCCCTCTTTGGCGATGAAGCGCGTGATGTCGTCGGTGTTGCGCAGATTGCCGGGCCATAGAGCGACGTGCAGATCTTCGCCTTGGGCATACAGTGCAGCACGCGACAGGGGCATCCAGTTTTCAAAGCAGTTGAGGCCGCCGACAGTAAATGATCCAACTGGGTGGACTTGCAAACCATGTCCGTCACCCGGCGACCATGTCAGTCGTTCCTCGTAGGTCGGCATCAACTTGCGGTGCACCGAACCAATCACGCCATCCGCCCCGATATGAACCCGCGAACAATATACGCTGTAGCCGCCCCGATCTGCTGCCCGCTCGATACAACCGAGCATGACAGCGATGTTGTTTCTGGCAGCAGCAGCACAGACGGCGTCCAGATGCCCTGCCTCGATCTGTACTGCCTGCTTAAGGTAGTAGGCGTGAATATCTTTCTGTATCGGGCAATTGAAGCGTGCTCCATCGGTCAGTTCCAGCCAGAAAGGGTAGCCGGGCAAGAGGGCTTCACCGAACGTGACGAAGTGGCACTGTTGCTCTGCAGCACGTCCGATGTAATCAACTATTTTCTCAAGAGTTGCTTCGCGGTTAAGCCAGATGGGTGAAATCTGTGCCAACCCAACAGTTAATAGATCTGGATTTTTGGTGTGACTGGATGACATCGAATATTTCCTTAATGAGTTGAGGTGGCTCGCACGAGAGAGATTGGCTTGATAAATAATCTGCACGGACGGGGTGATTATTATGACAAGACAATGCCGTTACGCTCACGGGGGTATCCTCGCCCGTATAGTGAGCCCGCTCTTAAAGTGGGTATGTAAATTTCTAAAAGTGCCAAGTGAGCATCGGTTAGTTATGGATAAACTCTTTTAATGCCTGAAAGCACAGTAGTTGCTATAAAGCTCCTGTCTTCGAATTACATCCTACCCGGTGCAGCGTCACGTGCCAGCCCCCCGCAAATCAAATGCGCAAGATTATGCAAGTGACCGATCAGTGCGGAGCCATTGAGAATAATGGTTTGACGGTCCAGTTATGGCACTGCAGAAGCACTGGCTGATCGGGCACTCAAGTTTCCCGACGTTGAGGACATCAAGGTCCTACGACCTCCAAAGCAAGCGTCATCCTTTCAGGCAGTTACTTAAGGGAGGGGTCGCGGGTGGCCGCCCAGCTAACCCCCACGATGTGCGCGTTTTGATGAGCAAATCATGGTCGCTAAAGGATGCTGCAGATCAATTGGGTATTCGCGGGTCTCTCACTCGCCTGCAGGCGTTGCAAGACGATCTGGATCGCGAAGTTGCATCGATCACACCGTTCAAGGATGGCATTGAAGCAGTGGTTTTGCCTCGCGCAGAGGGCGTGCGGGTTGGCGTTTGCTCTAACCCTTGCGAGCCGTATGAGGCAGCGGTGCTACAGGCATTCCCTGATCTCGATGGGTATGCCTTTGGCTATCAGGTCGGTGCAATGAAGCCAGACGCCCTGATCTATCAGTCCATCTGCAGGGAGCTGGGAGTGTCACCGGGGAATCTATTCGGTGATCAGAATGAACAGGTCGCAATGGTGGGCGATTCGTTGAAGTGTGATCAAGATGGGCCCAGGGCAGTGGGGATGCTGGGGTTTCATTTGGATAGGTCGGGCAGGGGGCGATAGGTGATCTGATTCAATTTCCCTACCTGATTATTGCCTCTCGGGGCAATCATGATGTGGGGACAGCTCGGGGACTGGACACCTAGGCGCGGCGCAAATACTGAAAGCGCTGGTAAAGCAAACACCGTCGACTTCTCAGCCGGTCAAGTAACAAGCACGCCTACAAAAACCGCCGCCGGGCTGAGCTCGGCGGCGTTTTTTTTCGTCAGGCCGACGTGCTCACGTACTTGCCGGACGTGGCGCTGCCGTTGAGGTTGTAGCGATCACTTAGGGCCGCGACCATGCGCTTCAGGGCTTCAGTGGCCTGGGTGGTGGTTTGCGAAGTGGCTGTTTGCGCAGAGGCGGTCTGGCTGCTGGAGGACGAGGCGCTGGCGGAGTTCTTGGTGCCCTGCAAAGCGCTGGTCAGTTCGGCGGCAGTGATGCTGCCGTCACTGTCGCTGTCCAGGCTGCTGAACAGGTCACTGGCGTCTTCGGCAGGGGGCGGAGGCGGCGGTTGTTGGGCCTGCAGGCTCGCGGTCAATTCGTCAATGCTGACGGTGCCGTCCTTGTTGGTGTCCAGGGCATCGAACACTTTACTGCTGTCGGCGCTGCTGCCTGAACTGCTCAGCGCAGTGGTGAGTTCATCGCTGCTGACCGTGCCGTCACCGTCGCTGTCCAGCGCACTCAGCAGGTTTTGCGCGTCATCCGCCGCAGAGCTGCCGTCCATCTGCATGGGTGGTGGCGGCGGAGGCGTCAAGGCAGCCAGTTCATCGGCGTCGAGGCTGTCGTCGTCATTGCCGTCGAGATCGCCGAATGCCTTGCTCAGGCTGACGGTAACGCCGTCTTTGGAATCCGATGACAGCGCCGAGCTCAACTCGTCCTTGTCGACACTGCCGTCGCCGTTGGCATCGAGTTTCTTCAATAACTCATCGGCGAACTTCTTGCTGTTGGCGGTGCTGGTGCTGCTCGTGCTGGCACTGGTGTAACTGGAATAACTGCTATTGCCGCTGACGCCTGTGATCATCGGACTGACTCCCCATCAGATGGATAATGCCGGGGCGGTGCTCCGGCTTATGCAGCGTCAAGGCAAGGCGTGTCGTGGGTGTGTTGGATTTGTACCGGCGAAGTTACCTGAGCGCTTGCGTGAAACTTCGCTCCGTGGGACCGGCTTCAGCCGGGAGGAGGTCAATCCGAACACCGTCAGATTTGCGGTGTGACGCCTGACGAATTTCCGACTAAAGCCGGTCCCGCAACAGGCTCGATCGCCAGTACCACCGAACGCACTCGGGCCCATCGCTGATGACGGCGTCGAGTCAGATTCGCGGCAAGTCCAGCACCGCGGTCAGGCCGCCGCCGGGGGTGTGTTCGAGGCGCAGGTCGCCGCCCATTCGGCGCGCGGCTTCCCGGGCGATGGTCATGCCGATGCCCACGCCGCCCGAGTTGCGATTGCGCGAGCTTTCGACGCGGTAGAAGGGCTCGAACACCACTTCCCGCAGGTCTTCGGGAATGCCCGGGCCGTGATCGATGACGCTGACCCGCAGGCGATCACTGGCGTCCTCAATCTCCACCCGCGCATGGCCGGCGTAACGCAGGGCGTTGTCGATGAGGTTGTTCAAGCACGAACGCAGGGCCATGGGCTGGGAATTCAGTGGCCGGCAGGTGCCGCTCGCCTGAATGTCGTCGCCATTGTCCTGGGCGTTTTCGGCCAGGGATTCGATCAGCGCCTGTACGTCGAAGTACTGCAGGGCTTCGCTGGTGCGCTGTTCGTTGAGGTAGGTCAGGGTCGCGTCGAGCATGCCAATCATGTCGTTGAGGTCCTGGCTCATCTGCCCGTGCAGCCGCGGTTCGTCGATCTGCTCGACCCGCAGTTTCAGGCGCGCGAGGGGCGTGCGCAGGTCATGGGACACGGCGGCGAGCATGCGCCCGCGCTGTCGCACTTGTTCGCGAATGCGTTCCTGCATCAGGTTGAACGCCTGCGCCGCCTGACGTGCCTCGCGAGGCCCATTGGTCGCCAGCGGCGGGCTGTCGAGGTTTTCGCTGAGGCGCTCGGCCGCGTCGCTCAATCGGCGGATCGGCCGGCTCAGGGCCTTGGCGCCGAACCAGGCAGCCAGCACCAGGCTGATCAGCTGGAACAGCAAGGGCACCAGCGGAATGCCGAGCAGCGGCGGGCGGCACGGCGGCCGGCGCCTGTCGTTCTGGCCTGCCTCGGCGGCAGGGTCGCGGTCGGACGGCGCTTGCATATGGCCGGCCATCGGTCGATCGCAACCGGGCGGGGGCGGCATTCGCGGGCCGTAGTAGTGGAACCAGACGAACGCGAGGAGGTGGGCGAGGACGATCGCCAGCAGTGCCCCGCCAAACAGCCGGGCAAACAGGGTGTCGGCCGAGCGGATCAACCAATCTCCCGGGCGTCGAACATGTAGCCTTCGCCGCGCACTGTTTTGATCAGTTGCGGGGATTTAGGGTCATCGCCGAGCTTCTGGCGCAGGCGCGAGACGAGCAGGTCGATGCTGCGATCAAAGGCTTCGATGGAGCGGCCGCGGGCGGCGTCGAGCAGTTGTTCGCGGTTGAGCACGCGACGCGGCCGTTCGAGGAAGACCCGCAGCAGGCGGAATTCGGCGTTGGACAAGGGCACGACGAGGCCGTCCGGCGCGGTGAGTTGGCGCAGGACGCTGTTCAGGCGCCAGTTGTCGAAGCGCAGAGTGGTGCGTTCTTCGGTACGGTCGTCGCGCACGCGGCGCAGGATGGTCTGGATGCGCGCCACGAGTTCGCGAGGCTCGAAGGGTTTGGCCATGTAGTCGTCGGCGCCCAGTTCCAGGCCGATGATGCGGTCAGTGGGTTCGCAGCGGGCGGTGAGCATGAGGATGGGGATGTCGGAGGTGCTGCGCAGCCAGCGGCAGAGGGAGAGGCCGTCTTCGCCGGGGAGCATGAGGTCGAGGACGACGACGTCGTAGGTGTTCTCGGTGAGGGCCAGGCGCATGGCGTTGCCGTCGGTGACGCCGGTGCTGTGGATGTTGAAGCGGGCGAGGTAGTCGCAGAGCAGTTCGCGGATGGGGATGTCGTCGTCGACGATGAGGGCGCGGGTGTTCCAGCGGCGCTCTTCGGTCGGCGCGGTGGCGGTGGGGCTGTCGGGTGTTGTCTGCATGGTGCTGCCGCCGTGTGGTGCCGCCGATTGGGCCGCGGATAGGAGTCGACGCTGCCATGCTACTTCGCTGGCGAGCGGGGCGGAAGGGTGAGGGGGGCAGGTGTCGGTGGGTTGTCTTGAATGTATCAAGTCAGGTACATCTGCGGTGTGGCTGAGTACGCCGAGATCAAGATCAAGATCAAGAGCGTCTGCCTGGGGGCAGACCGTTTCGCCTTCGGCGAGTTACTTGGAAAAGTCGAAAGTCGCACCATCCCCAAGTAACCAAGGGTGCTTGCTCCTGGTTTGGCCCTTCCTTCGTCAGGGTTCCTTCACTCCGGTCCCGCTCCGTGGGCCCGCGCCGAACGGACATCCATGTCCTGACGGCGCTTTCGCCGCATCCATGCGGCTCGGCCCACTCCGCAAGACCTGCGCTCAGCCTGCACCCAAGTCGCGATTGGTGTCGTCTGGACGTCTTGCGTATGAAGATCAAGATCAAGATCTAAAGCGAATCAACAGCTTCCCGGCTGAAGCCGGTCCTACAGTCGAGGTCACCGCCAATCCCACTGTACGCATGCGATGTCTTTGTAGGACTGGCTTTAGCCGGGAAGCTTTTGATCTGCTTTGGCTTTTGGCTTTTGGCTTTTGGCTTTTGGCTTTTGGCTTTTGGCTTTTGATCTCCATACACAGAAAGTCCAAACACCGCAAAACGCGACTTGGGTGCAGGCCGAACGTAGACGACGCGCAGTGGGTCGAGCCGCATGGATGCGGCGAGAGCGCCGTCAGGACATGGATGTCCGTTCGGCGCGGGCCCACGGAGCGTCGTCGGAGTGAGGGAACCCGACGAAGTCGGGCCAAACCAGGAGCAAAGCGTTTTTGGTTACTTTTGGGGCGCTTTTGCCAAAAGTGACCCGCCGTAAGGGCGGAACCCTAATAACTGCACACACAGATAATGGATATAAACGCCGCGTAAAGCCTCCAGAGCCCCGAAAACAACCACTCTTTACGCTTTCTTTATGCCCCCCACCCCCCGTCGCTCTCGTTCCTTTACACCCCCACTGAACACAATTGCCCCACACGGCAGTCGCCGTATGACGGAGAGTTTTTCATGAGCGTTCTGGATGGGGTGTCACTGCTGCTCGCAGCAGGGTTATTCGTTTACTTGCTGGTTGCGCTCCTGCGCGCCGGCCGGGTCGAGGAGTAACGGCCATGCACGGTTACGACTACCTGCTGATACTGGCGTTTTTCGCCTTGGTGCTGTTGCCCGCGCCGCTGCTGGGACGGTTCTACTACAACGTCATGGAAGGCAAGCGCACCTTTCTGACCCCGGTCATGGGCCCGGTCGAGCGCATCTGCTATCGCCTGTCCGGCGTCGACCCCTCGATCGAACAAAACTGGAAAACCTACACAATTGCCCTGCTGGCCTTCAACCTGGCCGGTTTCGTCGTGCTGTTCGCCATCCTGCTCATGCAAGGCTCGCTGCCCCTCAACCCACAGGGCCTGCCGGGCATGGAGTGGTCGCTGGCGTTCAACACCACCATGAGCTTCGTCACCAACACCAACTGGCAGAGCTACAGCGGCGAAGCGTCCCTGAGCTACCTCAGCCAGATGGCCGGCCTGACCGTGCAAAACTTCGTCAGCGCCGCCACCGGCATCGCCGTGCTGGTCGCGTTCTGCCGCGGTATCAGCCGTCGCTCGACACAGCACCTGGGCAACTTCTGGGCGGACATGACCCGCGCGACCCTCTACGGCCTGCTGCCGCTGTGTCTGGTACTGGCACTGATGCTGGTGTGGCAGGGCGTGCCGCAAACCTTCGCCCATTACGTGGACGCCGTGACCCTGCAAGGTACCGACCAGGCCCTTCCGCTCGGCCCGGCCGCCAGCCAGATTGCGATCAAGCAACTGGGCACCAACGGTGGTGGCTTCTTCGGCGTCAACTCGGCGCATCCGTTCGAGAACCCGACTATCTGGAGCAATCTGTTCGAGCTGGTATCGATCATCCTGATTCCGGTGGCGCTGGTGTTCACCTTCGGCCATTACGTGAAGGACATGCGCCAGAGCCGCGCGATCATCGCCTGCATGCTGGCGCTGTTTCTGATTGGCGGCGCGACGGCGATGTGGGCCGAGTACCAGCCCAATCCTGCGCTGAATATTGCCTCGGTTGAGCAGACCGCGCCGATGGAAGGCAAGGAAACCCGCTTCGGCACCACGGCCACCGTACTCTGGGCGGCGACCACCACGGCAGCGTCCAACGGTTCGGTCAACGGCATGCATGACAGCCTCAACCCGCTCACCGGGATGATCGCCCTGGCCAACATGATGGTTGGCGAAGTGATCTTCGGCGGCGTCGGCGCAGGCCTCTACGGCATGTTGCTGAACGTGTTGATCGCGGTGTTTCTCGCCGGGCTGATGATCGGCCGCACCCCGGAATACCTCGGCAAGAAGCTGCAGGCTCGTGAGGTGAAGTTGCTCGTGGCGACGTTGATCGTGATGCCGGTCGGGGTGCTGGTGTTCGGTGCGCTGGCGGCGTCGTTACCCGGCCCGGCGGGGGCGGTGAGCAACCCCGGCGCCCACGGTTTCAGTCAGTTGCTCTATGCCTACACCTCGGCGACCGCCAACAACGGTTCGGCATTCGGCGGTTTCAGCGGCAACACTACCTTCCACAACCTGATGTTGGGCCTGTCGATGTTCATCGGCCGCTTCGGCTACATCCTGCCGGTGCTGGCGCTGGCCGGCAGTCTGGCGGCGAAGAAGAGCTCGCCGCTGGGCCAGAACAGCTTCCCGACCCACGGCCCGCTGTTCGTCACCCTGCTGACCGTGACCATCTTGCTCGTGGGTGGCCTGACGTTCCTGCCGACCCTGGCACTGGGACCGATCGCCGAACACTTGAGCCTGGGCTTCTGAGGACCACACCATGAACATACAAGCCCCCGTAACAAAGAGCCCGGACAGTAAAAGCCAGGCCAGCAAGGCCGCAAGCCGCGACGCGCAGCCCGTATCGGCCAAAACCGGCCTGGCCGCCCTCTGGCGCCCGGCGCTGGTGCAGGCGTTCGTCAAGCTCGACCCGCGCCAGCTGCACCGTGCACCGGTAATGCTGGTGGTCGAACTGACCGCGATTCTGACCACCGTGCTGTGCCTGATCCCTGATCCGGCAGTCCCGACGTCGGTCGCGGTGCAGATCGCGATCTGGCTGTGGTTCACCGTGTTGTTCGCCAACTTCGCCGAAGCGTTGGCCGAAGGCCGCGGCAAGGCCCGCGCCGACAGCCTGAAAGCGGGCAGCGAAGGCCTGAAGGCGCGGAAGCAGAACGCCAACGGCAGCTACGAAATGGTCAATGCTGCGACCCTGCGCAAGGGTGATGTGGTGCGCGTCGAAGCCGGTGAGATGATCCCCGGCGACGGCGAGGTGATCGAAGGCATCGCGGCGGTCAACGAAGCGGCGATTACCGGTGAGTCTGCGCCGGTGATTCGCGAGTCCGGCGGCGACCGCTCGGCCGTGACCGGCAATACCCGACTGGTCTCCGACTGGCTGCTGGTGCGCATCAGCGCGAACCCTGGCGAGTCGACCCTGGACCGCATGATTGCGCTGGTTGAAGGTGCCAAACGCCAGAAGACCCCCAACGAAGTGGCCCTCGACATTCTGCTGATCGGCCTGACCCTGATCTTCCTGCTGGTGGTCGTGACCCTGCAGCCGTTCGCGCATTTCGCTGGTGGTAACCTGCCGTTGGTGTTCCTCGTGGCGCTGCTGGTCACCCTGATTCCGACCACCATTGGCGGCCTGCTTTCGGCCATCGGTATTGCCGGCATGGACCGCCTGGTGCGCCTCAACGTGATCGCCAAATCCGGCCGTGCCGTAGAGGCGGCGGGTGACGTGCATGTGTTGCTGCTGGACAAGACCGGCACCATCACCTTCGGTAACCGTCGTTGCGCGGCGGTTTATGCGGCGCCGGGCGTGACAGCCAAAGAGCTGAGCGAAGGCACGTTGCTGGCCTCGCTTGCGGATGACACGGCTGAAGGCAAGTCCATCGTCGAATACCTGCGCGGGCAGCACCCGATGACCGAACCTGCGCCGAGCCAGTTGACGCCGGTGCCGTTCACGGCGGAAACCCGTTTGTCCGGCGTCGACTTCGAGGGCCGTGTGTACCGCAAGGGCGCCGTGGACTCGCTGCTGAAATTCCTCGGCCGTGACCGCAGCGACCTGCCGCCGGTGCTGGCGCGGGAGATCGACAAGATCGCCAAGACCGGCGGCACGCCGTTGCTGGTCTGCGGCGACGGCAAACTGCTGGGCGCGATTCACCTCAAGGACGTCGTCAAACCAGGCATTCGCGAGCGGTTTGAAGAACTGCGCAAGCTGGGCATTCGCACGGTCATGGTCACCGGCGACAACCCGCTGACGGCGGCAGCGATCGCGGCAGAAGCGGGCGTCGATGACGTGCTGGCCGAAGCCACCCCCGAGAAGAAACTGGAGCGCATCCGTCAGGAACAAAACGACGGGCGTCTGGTGGCGATGTGTGGCGACGGCGCCAACGACGCCCCGGCGCTGGCCCAGGCCGACGTCGGCATGGCGATGAACGATGGCACCCAGGCGGCACGGGAAGCGGCCAACATGGTCGATCTCGACAGCGACCCGACCAAGCTGCTGGACGTGGTGCAGATCGGCAAGGAATTGCTGGTGACCCGCGGCGCCCTGACGACCTTTTCCATCGCCAACGACGTGGCCAAGTACTTCGCCATCCTGCCGGCGCTGTTTGCGGCGATTTATCCGCAACTGGGCGTGCTCAACATCATGCACCTGGCCAGCCCGCAGAGCGCGATCCTGTCGGCCATCGTCTTCAACGCGCTGATCATTGTCGTGCTGATCCCCCTGGCACTGCGCGGTGTCCGGGTACAGGCCGCGAGCGCTGGGCATTTGCTGCGCCGCAACCTGTTGGTTTATGGCCTCGGCGGGCTGGTCGTGCCGTTCGTGGGCATCAAGGCGATCGACCTGCTGCTGACGGCTCTGCACCTGGTTTAACCCGTTGATTGCGCCGCGTGGTGACTGATCCCGCGCGGCGCTCACTTCGAAATGAGGATTGAATGATGTCCAGCGTATTGCGTCCGGCCGTGAGCCTGATCGTTTTGATGACCCTGATCACCGGCGTGGCTTACCCGCTGGTGGTGACCGGCGTCGCCCAGGTGGCGTTCCCGGATCAGGCCAATGGCAGCCTGGTCTACGACGACCACGAGAAGGTGATCGGTTCGGAGCTGATCGCCCAGAATTTCACCGGCGAAGAATGGTTTCATCCGCGGCCGTCTGCCGGGGCTTTTGCCACCGTCGCCAGCGGCGCGAGCAACCTGGCACCGAGCAATCCGGCGCTGGCGACGCGAGTGGCCGAGGATGCCGCCAAGGAAAAAGTCGACAGCCAGGGCCCCGTGCCGCTAAACCTGCTGACCACCTCCGGCAGCGGCCTCGATCCGCACCTGTCGCCGGCTGCGGCGGAATATCAGGTGTCCCGCATCGCAGCGGCGCGTAACCTGCCGCGCGAATCGGTACAGAAACTGGTGGCGGACAACACCCAGACCTCGCTGATCGGCCCGCCGGTGGTGAACGTGCTGGACTTGAATCTGGGTCTGAATCGGTTACCGTCTGGCAAAGCCGTGAACTGAGTCCGCTGGACAGACTTCTGTGGCGCACACCGGAGTTGTGGGAGCGCGCTTGCCCGCGAAGACGTTGGCACGGACGATAGAGGGATGTCGGATGTACCGCCCCCTTCGCGGGCAAGCGCGCTCCTACACTTGGATCTCGGCCGGGGCAGACATCTGCGGCACACCGCGGACCTGTAGGAGCGGGGGGGGGGGGGGGGGGGGCGGCGCGGGGGCCGCCCGGGCGGGGGACGGCGGGGCCGCGCGGCGCGGGGGGCGGGGGCCGCCCGCGGGGGGGGCGGCGGGGGCCCCCGCCGCGCCCCCCCCCCGCCGCGGCCGGCGCGCGCCCCCCCGCGAAGACATAGGCACGGACGATAGAGAAACGTCGGATGTACCGGCCCATTCGCGGGCAAGCGCGCTCCTACAATTGGCCTCGGCCAGGATAGAGATCTGTGATGCCCATCTGAGTGGGCGACAACCAACGATCACCCGTCATCCAATGGATCAGGACAACCTTCGTGAACTCAACCACCCGCGCCGACGCTTTGCTGGTCAACCTTGCCCGGGACGATCGCGGCCGGCTGAAGGTGTTTCTCGGCGCAGCGCCCGGCGTGGGCAAAACCTACGCCATGCTCCAGGCCGCGCACACGCAGATGCGCCAGGGCGTTTCGCTGCTGGCCGGGGTCGTCGAAACCCACGGCCGGGCCGAGACCGAGGCGCTGCTGGGCGGATTGCCCCAGCAACCCATGCTTCGCTCCGAATACCGCGGCGTCATGCTCGAAGAGATGGACCTGGACGGTCTGCTCGCGGCGAAACCCAAACTGGTGCTGGTCGATGAGCTCGCCCACAGCAACGCGCCGGGCAGCCGCCACGCCAAGCGCTGGCAGGACATCCAGGAACTGCTCTCGGCGGGGATTGACGTTTACACCACGGTCAACGTTCAACACCTTGAAAGCCTCAACGATCAGGTGCGCGGCATCACCGGCGTGCAAGTGCGCGAAACCCTGCCGGACTGGGTGTTGCAGGAAGCCTACGAACTGGTGCTGATCGACCTGCCGCCCCGGGAGCTGCTGGAGCGTCTGCGCGACGGCAAGGTCTACGTGCCCGAGCAGGCGCGCGCGGCCATTGATGCGTTCTTCACCCAGACCAACCTCACCGCGCTGCGGGAAATGGCGATGCAGACCGCCGCCGCCCAAGTGGACAACGATCTGGCGCTGGGCTATCGGCAGTTGGGTCAGTCGGCGCCCGCAGTGCGCGGTCGTCTGCTGGTCGGCATCGACGGTGATGCCCAGGCCGAGCGTCTGGTGCGCCACGCCAGCCGGGTCGCGCAGCGTCGGCATCTGCCGTGGAGCCTGGTGCACGTCGACAACGGGCGCTTTTTCGATGAACTGGCGCGCGGCCGTTTGCAGAACGCCCAGCAGCTCGCCGAACGCCTCGGTGGGGAAGTGGTGGTGCTGCGCGCGCCGGAAGTGGCGAAGACGTTGATTCAGCACGCGACCGAACGCCGCGCGAGTCTGGTGCTGGTCGGCCAGTCGCGTCCTTCGATGCGCCGTCGGGTGTTGGGCGGCGGCCTGGCGTCGCGTCTGCTGCGCAATGCCCACGGCCTGGAAATCAACGTCCTCGACAGCGAGTCGCGCCCCGATCAGCCGCAATCCACTACGCCACGCAATCTGGTCTGGTTCGACTACGCATTGGCGCTGTTCGCCACGGTCGGCGCCAGTGCTCTGGCCTGGGCGGTATCCAGCTGGCTGGCGCTGCCGAATATCTCCCTCGTCTTTCTCGCCGCCGTGCTGCTGGTGGCCGTGCGCAGCAGCGTCGGTCCGGCGATGGTCTGTTCGGTGCTGTCGTTTCTGGCCTATGACTTTCTGTTCATTCCCCCGAATTTTTCCCTGAGCATCCAGCGCGAAGAAGACGTGCTGACGTTGCTGTTCTTTCTGTTGATGGCGGCGCTGACCGGCAATCTTGCCGCTCGCCAGCGTCGCCAGTTGCAGGCGCTGCGCGACACTCAAGAGGAGACCAGCGAACTCCTTGACCTGTCCCGTCGCCTGACCGCCGCCACCGATCGGCAGGCGGTGCTGAGCGCCGCCGATCATCACCTGGCCGGCTGGAGCGAGTTGCAACTGTGCGTGCTGGACAACGATCGCGAACAGGGCTGGAAGGTCGAGGTGGGCGGGCCGATGGAATTCTCCGAATTCGAGCGCGCGGCGGCGGACTGGGCCTGGCAGCACGGGCAACCGGCGGGCAAGGGCACCGGCACGCTGCCGTCGGGGAGTTGGTGGTGGCTGCCGTTGTGGGTCGACGACGCGCCGCTGGCGTTGCTGGGGATTCGTGCGAAACAGGGCCAGACCTTCACGCCTCAGCGTCGACGTTTGCTCACGGCGCTGAGTCAGCCACTGGGTCAGGCGCTGGCGCGGGCGCGGCTGGCCGAGGACCTGGAAGCCGCGCGTTTGCATGGCGAGACCGAACAACTGCGCAGCGCCTTGCTGGCCTCGGTGTCCCACGACCTGCGCACGCCGCTGACTGCCATGCGCGGCAGCATCGACAGCCTGCTGGCGCTGGGCGAGGCGATTCCGCTGGAAGACCGTCGCGAGTTGCTCGAAGGCACACGCGACGAGGCCGAGCGTCTGGACCGCTACATTCAGAACCTGCTGGACATGACGCGCCTCGGCCACGGCGCGCTGAAGCTGGCGCGGGACTGGGTCTCGCCGGGTGACATCGTCGGCAGCGCGCTCAATCGCCTTCGCGCCGTGCTCGCGCCGCTGCAAGTCATGACTCAACTGCCGGCGGAGCTGCCGCTGCTGTATGTCCACGCCGCGCTGATCGAGCAGGCGTTGATCAACGTGATTGAAAACGCCGCGCGCTTCTCGCCGGTCAATGGTCGTCTGCAGATGGCGGTCAGTGCGCAGAACGAGGAGATCGTCTTCGCCGTCAGCGATGAGGGGCCGGGGATACCCGAGGGTGAACGGGCTAAGATTTTCGACATGTTCTACACCGCCGCGCGGGGTGACCGAGGCGGGCAGGGCACTGGGCTGGGTCTGGCGATCTGTCAGGGCATGGTCGGCGCCCATGGCGGGCGGATCAGCGTGGGTGATGGCATCGACGGTCGCGGCACCTGCATCAGTCTGCATCTGCCGCTCCAGGCGCAACCCGAGGCGGAAATGGACCAGGCGGTCTGAAACCGTTTTGCGCTACGCTGACGTGCGTTTGCAACTGCCCTTTTTTCCAATGACAGGACACCCATGAGCCAGACGGCGACCATTCTGGTGATCGATGACGAGCCGCAGATCCGCAAGTTCCTGCGCATCAGCCTCGCGTCACAAGGCTACAAAGTGCTGGAAGCAGGAACTGGCAGCGATGGCTTGACTCAGGCCGCGCTCAACAAACCCGACCTGTTGGTGCTCGACCTGGGCCTGCCGGACATGGACGGGCAGGACGTGCTCAGTCAGTTTCGCGAGTGGTCGACAGTGCCGGTACTGGTGCTGTCGGTGCGTGCCAGCGAGGGCGAGAAGGTTCGCGCCCTGGACGCCGGTGCGAATGATTACGTGACCAAGCCGTTTGGCATCCAGGAGTTTCTGGCGCGGATTCGTTCACTGCTGCGCCAGGCGCCGGAGAGCGGTCAGGTAGAGTCGGCGGTGGTCATTGGCCCGCTGAACATCGATCTGGCCTACCGCCGGGTGTCCCTGGGCGATACCGAAGTCGGCCTGACCCGCAAGGAATACGCGGTGCTGGCGCAACTGGCGCGGCATCCCGGGCGGGTCATCACCCAGCAGCAATTGCTCAAGGACATCTGGGGCCCGACCCACGTCGAAGACACCCATTACCTGCGCATCGTGGTGGGCCACCTGCGCCAGAAACTCGGCGACGACCCCGCCGCGCCGCAGTACATCGTGACGGAAGCGGGGGTCGGGTATCGGTTGGTGAATGCGTGAAGGATCAGACTACGCGGGACAGCCTCCGTGGGACCGGCTTTAGCCGGGAAGGCGTCGGTGGTCACACCGCATGATTGATGGCGTTCATGCGTGCCTCTTCCCGGCTGAAGCCGGTCCCACTAATTGATCGCATGCATCCAGTGGGTCTGGCTGAAACGCCAACTTGTGGGACCGGCTTTAGCCGGGAAGGCGTCGGTGGTCACACCGCATGATTGATGGCGTTCATGCGGACCTCTTCCAGGCTGAAGCCGCTCCCACTAATCGATCGCATGCATCCAGTGGGTCTGGCTGAAACGCCAACTTGTGGGACCGGCTTTAGCCGGGAAGGCGTCGGTGGTCACACCGCATGATTGATGGCGTTCATGCGGGCCTCTTCCCGGCTGAAGCCGGTCCCACTAATTGATCGCATGCATCCAGTGGGTCTGGCTGAAACGCCGGACGACCGTGTTGGCATGCCCTTAATGCTCCTGCTCATACCGATCCAGCGTTTCCCTGGCGATCTGCCGCCCGAGCGCGATCAGCTCCGGGGCTTTGTAGAATTCGAAGAACCGGCATACGCGTTTGGGCACGTTGATCAGGATGTCGGGCGGGTAGCCGGCGATCTTGTATTGCGCCAGTGAGGTCTGCATCACCTCGAAGCTCTGGTTGATCAGGTCCAGCAGCGACGCCGGGCCGACGTTGTCGATGATCCTTGAGCCGCTGGCCGATCTCGGGGCGCCGGGCTGGGTGGGCGCGGCGGCCGGTTGCTGGCCCTGGGGATCGGCGGATTCGATGTCAGCCATCAACCACGGATTGCCCGTCAGCACGGCGGCGCTGGGCTTGAGACTTTCCTGCGCCAGGCGCAACCCGTCTTCGCCGGTCAGGTCCAGCTTGCGGCGGAACGGCAGGTGCGAGCCGATGGAATTCATCAGCCCGTCGAACCGCTTCTTCACCGCCGGCGGGCGCTCGATCACGGGCAACGTGTAATGCTTCTGGGTGGTGGAATTGAGATTGACCGCGACAATCAAATCGCAATGGCTGGACACCACCGGCACAATCGGCAACGGGTTCAGCAACCCGCCATCGACCAGGGTGCGATTGCCCTGAACCACCGGGGTGAACAAGCTGGGGATCGCCGCCGAAGCGCGCATCGCCGAATGCAGATTGCCTTCCTGAAACCAGATTTCCTGCTGATTGGTGAGGTCCGTGGCCACCGCGGTGTAGGGTATCGGCAGGTCCTCGATGTTGATCTCGCCGACGATGTCACGAATCTTGCCGAACACCTTCTCGCCGCGAATCGCCCCCAGCCGGAAACTCACGTCCACCAGCCGCAACACGTCCAGGTAATCCAGGCTTTCGATCCACGCCTTGTACTCGGGCAGCTTGCCCGCCGCGTAGATCCCGCCGATCACCGCGCCCATGGAACAGCCGGCGATGCAGGCGATGTCGTAGCCGCGATGTTCGAGCTCTTCGATGACGCCGATATGCGCGTAACCCCTGGCGCCCCCGGAGCCCAGGACCAGCGCGATGCGTTTATTCATGTGCGGTTTACCGTAGTCAGCATTCGGGCGGCGCGCGAGGCGGCCGATTCATCACACACCAGCGTAACGCCAACAGCGGGAAACAGGTATCGTGCATCGCCCCGGCGTGGCACTTTTGCATCGCCGCACCGTCAAATCCGCATCGTCGATTTCCTTAGTTGAGGTAACACCCATGAAAGCCTGGATCTGCCTGCCCCTGTTGGCGTTGGTTCTCACCGGCTGCGCCGGCAAAACGGCCTACCGCGACAGCTGCGCCACCAATCTTGACGGAGCCTGGCACGAGCTCGATCTGGCCAAGGCCGAAGGTTTCGCCGGCACGGTCAGCTACTCCAAGGCCCTGTCGCTGCTGACCGGCGCCAAGACCCAGCAGCAGTTCGAAGCGTTCGAGGGTTGCTCCGAGAAAGCCGAGAAAGCCCGTTTCTATATCCGTGAGTCCCGCGCGGGTCGCTGAGATCGTTCCAAGGTCCGCAGCCATTAAGTGGTCTCCCTGTAGGAGTGAGCTTGCTCGCGAAGCATGCTGTCAGTCGCCATCGAGCTGGCTGAGATAACGCGAATCGCGAGCAAGCTCACTCCTACAGTCCTGTTTCGCTACACCCTGATGAATCCCTCCCTCCCGCTCTAGCGAAAAGGCCTACGCTGACCTTACAGTGGCTGCACGTCTGGCATCCTCTGCAGTCCTATTAGCCATAAGCAGTCGCCTGGGGAGGCCTTCCAATGGGCAGAAAACTGGATGCGTGTCTCAACGCGATCAACGAAGTCGTGCTGGGCAAGGAACCGCAGGTTCGCCTGGCGCTGACCTGCCTGCTGGGCGGCGGTCACCTGTTGATCGAAGATTTGCCCGGCATGGGCAAAACCACCCTCAGCCACACCCTGGCGCGGGTGCTGGGCCTGAGCTTTCAGCGTATTCAATTCACCTCCGATCTGCTGCCGGGCGACATCCTTGGCACGTCCGTTTTTGATCGCGACACCGGGCAATTCACTTTCCATCCCGGGCCGATCTTCGCCGAACTGGTGCTGGCCGACGAAATCAACCGCGCCACGCCCAAGAGCCAGAGCGCGCTGCTCGAAGCCATGGAGGAGGGGCAGGTCACCATCGAGGGCGCCACCCGTCTGCTGCCCGATCCGTTTTTCGTCATCGCCACCCAGAACCCGTTCAGCCAGGGCGGCACCTTCGCTCTGCCGGAATCGCAATTGGACCGCTTTCTCATGCGGCTGTCCCTGGGCTACCCGGCGCGCTCGGCGGAGAAAGCCCTGCTGCTGGGGGAATCCCGTCGTGATCTGCTGCCGCGCATCGAGCCGTTGCTGGATCACGCCGAACTCGCTTTGCTCCAGCAGCAGGCTCGACAGGTGCGGGCCAGTGACGCCCTCGTCGATTACGTGCTGAGGCTGGTCGATGCCACGCGGAGCCAGCCGCAATTTGCCTATGGCCTGTCGCCCCGCGCGAGCCTGGCGATCCTCTCGGCGGCGCGGGCCTGGGCGTTACTGGCCGGACGCGACTACGTGATTCCCGAAGACGTGCAGGCGATTCTGCCCGCCGTCATCAGCCACCGCCTGCGCGAACGTACCGACCCGACCGGGCATGGCGGCGGCGCGCTGGTCCAGTGGCTACTGCGCGAGGTGCCGGTGCTGTGATCGAACGCTTCAAACCGGTCTGGCAGCGCTGGGTGGGACGCCGCATTCCCCCAGCGTCGCGGGTCGAACTGGATCACCGCCGAATCTTCATCCTGCCGACCCGAGTCGGCGGCACGTACGCGCTCATTCTGTTTTTGCTGCTGTTGGTGTCGATCAACTACCAGAACAGCCTCGCTTACGGCCTGACATTCCTGATGCTCTCGGTGGGTGTCCTCGCCATTCTGCACACCTACCGCAACATCAGCGGGCTGGTGCTGAGCGGCGGCCACGCGCGTTCGGTGTTCGTTGGCGAACCGGTGCAACTGCGCCTGCGGCTGGAAAGCACCGGCCATGGCCATCAGGCGATTGCCTTGGGTTGGGACAGCGAACAACTGGAGCAGACCGACGTTGAAGCCGAGCGTCTGGTTGAAGTCGGCCTGACCCTGCCGGCGCTTAAACGCGGCTGGATGCGGGCGCCGCGTTTGCGCGTGGAGAGCGTGTTCCCTCTGGGTATTTTTCGCGCCTGGAGCTGGCTGGATCTGGAACAGACCGTGCTGATCTACCCGCAACCGCTGGCCGGCACGATGCCGCTGCTGCAAGGCGTGCAACCCCATGCCGAGGACGACGGCCACGCGACGACGGGGCCGGGCGTCGATGATTATCAGGGCCTGCGCCTGTGGCAGCCGGGCGATTCGATGCGGCGCATGCACTGGAAAGCCTGGTCGCGAGGGCAGGGGTTGATGGTCAAAGAGTTCAGCGACCTCAGCGGCCATGATCTGTGTCTGGACTTCATGGCCCTGGGCGGGGATATCGAAGAGCGGCTGTCGCGCTTGTGCTACTGGGTGCTGGAATTGTCCCAGCGGCAGCAACCCTTCGCGTTGCGCCTGCCCGGTTTCATCTCGGCCGTGGACAGCGGAGATGCCCACCGCGAAGCCTGTTTGCGCGAGTTGGCGCTGTATGGAGTACGGGCATGAAAGGCGCGGCGCGATGACCTCCTCAAGCCTGGCCAAACCGATCCCCCGGGTCAGCCTCAACTGGCTGCTGATCGCCCAGGCGCTGGTGATCGTCCCTTTCGCCTTGCACGTGCCGGTGGCGTTGATCGTGCTGTGGCTGGTGTGTTCGTTCTGGCGGATTCAGATCTTTCGCATGCGGGTGCGAATGCCCGGTACCTGGATCAAATCGGGTCTGCTGGTCGGCACCGCCGGGGGCATTTATCTGGCGCGGGGCAGTTTGATTGGCCTGGATGCGGGGGCTGCGCTGCTGATCGCCGCGTTCATCCTGAAGATGCTGGAAATGCAGAACCGACGCGATGCGCTGGTGCTGATCTTCCTCGGCTTCTTCTGCATCGCGGTCGGCTATCTGTTCGAAGACTCGCTGCTCTGGGGGCTGTTCACTCTGCTGCCGATCACCACGCTGCTGGCCGCGCTGATCGGCCTGCAGCAGTCCGGCATCTCCAGCAAGCCGGCGGCCACGCTCAAACTTTCGGCCAAACTGCTGTTGCAGGCCGTGCCGCTGATGATCCTGTTGTTTCTGTTCTTTCCACGCCTCGATCCGCTGTGGTCGTTGCCGCAACCGAGCAACAAGGCGCTGACCGGTCTGTCGGACAGTATGGCGCCGGGGGACATCGCCGAGCTGAGCAAGTCCGCGGAGCTGGTGTTTCGCGCAAGTTTTGACGGCCCGCTGCCGCCGCGCAATCAGCTGTACTGGCGCGCGCTGACCCTGGAGCAGTTCGACGGCAGACGCTGGTCGCAGTCGTCGCGGGCGCAAGTGCTGGACGCGCCGTTGTGGCGCCGGGAAGGCGAGCGGGTAGGCTACAGCGTGGTCCTGGAACCCACCGGCAAGCCGTGGCTCATCACCCTCGACGTGGGCCAGACCGATCTGGCCGGCGTGCGCCAGATGAGCGACTTCCGCTGGCAGCGGCGGCGACCGGTCGAGCAATCGATGCTCTACAGCGTTCAGTCCTGGCCTGACGCCGTGCGCGAGACCGTGCTCAGCGACGGCGCCCGGTTGCAGGCGCTGCAACTGCCGGCCAAAGGCAATCCCCAGGTGCGCGAATGGGCGGCGGACCTGCATCGGCGCCATCCCGGGACCGACGACGTGGTGGACGCGCTGCTGTCGTACTTCACCTCGCAGCCGTTCCGCTACACCCTCAAGCCCCCGACGCTGGGCGCCAACAGCATCGATGACTTTCTGTTCGGCAGCCGTGCCGGGTTCTGTGCCCATTACGCCGGGGCCATGACCTTTGCGCTGCGGGCGGCGGGCGTGCCGGCGCGGGTGGTTGCCGGTTATCAGGGTGGCGAGCTCAACCCGGACGGCAACTACCTGACGGTGCGCCAGTTCGATGCCCACGCCTGGGTCGAATACTGGCAACCGAATGTGGGTTGGCGCAGCGTCGATCCCACCGCCGCGGTGGCGCCCGCGCGGGTCGAGCAGGGACTTGAACAGGCGCTGGCGGCGGACGAGGAATTTCTCGGCGATTCGCCGATGTCAGCCCTGCGCTATCGGCACCTGGCCTGGGTCAATTCGATCCGCATGGGCTGGGACAACCTCAATTACGGCTGGCAACGCTGGGTGCTGGGCTATCAGGGTCAGCAGCAACTGCAGGTCCTGGGCCGCTGGTTTTCCGGCTTTCAGGCGCCGGTGTTTGCCGGTGGCGCGGCAGTTATTCTGGGGCTGCTGGCGCTGTGGCTGTTCAAGCCGTGGCGCCGTGAAAGCGATTCGCAGCTGCGCCTGTTCAACCATTTCGAACGTCTGCTCGCCCGGCAAGGTCTTAAACGTCAACCGGGTGAAGGCGCTCAGGCCTTCGCGCAACGTGCTGCCGAGCAACTGCCGGCGCACGCCGGGGCGATCAGGGATTTTGTCGGCGAGTTCGAAGCCCAGCGCTATGCCGGGGCAGACGGCTCCGTCGGTGCACTTCGCCAGCGCCTGAAGTCCCTGCGCCGCAGCCTGCCGTGGCGCTTGTCCGCCGTGAGGGGCAAGCGGCCGTAAATCATCAGACATTCATCTTCAACCAAGGAGTGCTTCATGTCAGCGATGGTCGATCACCTGGTCGCCGAGATTATCGGCCTCAACATCAAACTGCTTGCCTGCCACGCGCGGCTGGAAGTCTCCACCGACAGCGAGGCGCTGCACGATCTGCGCACCAATGTCCGCCGCCTGCGCAGTGTCTTGCGGCCATTGCGCGGTCTGCCGGGGCTGGATCAGGTGGAAGGGGCGGCGAAGGAGGTCGGTGCGCTGACCACGCCGTTGCGCGACATGCAGGTGCTGGCGGCGTTTCTCGATGAACAGGGTCTGCCCCAGGCGGCAGCCAAGCGCGATCAATACCTCAAGACCGCGTGCCCGAAAGTGGCCAGCTCTGCGGAGCTCAATCGGCTGTTCGGCGTGCTGGATCAATTGCCGGCCCTGTTGCGCACCCAGGAGCGTCACGGCCTGCTCGACAAGCTGAAGCAGCGCATTGAAAAGCGTCTGGACAAGCAGTGGAAGCAATTGCGAGAAGCCATGGGCGACCCTGCCCACGACCGGCATCGCCTGCGCCTGTTGATCAAGCGCGTGCGTTACGCAGGCGAAGCCTACCCGGAACTCAGTCATCAGCCGAAGAACATGCAACGCCGGTTGAAAGCGGCCCAAGGCGCCCTTGGCGATTGGCACGATCACCTGCAATGGCTGGAACAGGCGCGGCATCAAGCGGATCTGGCGCCTTGTGTGGCCGGGTGGGAATTGGGCATCCATCGCGCGGAGCAGAAGTCGGACCAGGTCCTGGAGCGCTTGTACAAGGCCTGCTTCGGCAAACATTCTCCGCGCTAAGGCGGTTCAGTCCTCAGGGGCGTCGAGCTCCGTCGCTTTTAAACAGCTTGGTCCGCAGGATTGGCGCTTATAAACCCTGTCCTGCGGCAGCTGCCTCGCTACCATTCGCACATCCTGCCTGCCACTCTGGAATGCCCATGAAATTCTCCGAGCTGCTCGACGCCGTCCGCACCCGCCCTCAATCCATCAGCATCCCTGCATCGTGGGCCCAGGGGCGTGCCTGCTTCGGCGGGCTGATGGCCGCGCTGATGTATGAAGCGATGCGCGCGAAGGTGTCGACTGAGCGGCCGGTTCGCTCGCTGGCGATCTGTTTTGTGGCGCCGCCGACCATCGACACGCCGATTTCGTTTGAAGTGGAGATCCTGCGCGAGGGCAAGGCCGTCAGCCAGGTCTTGGGGCGGGCAATACAGAACGGTGAGGTCGTGACGCTGATTCAGGGCAGCTTCGGCGCGCCCCGTGAGTCGATGATTTCCGTGCAGGCCGAGCCTGCGCCAGTCTTCAAGCCGGTGGACGAGATTCAGCCGTTCCCGTTTGTCTCGGGTGTCATGCCGGAATATCTGCGCTTCATCGATCTGCGCTGGGCGTTGGGCGGACTGCCGTTTTCCAACACGCCATCCGGTGCGATTGGCGGCTATGCGCGCTTGCGTGACGTGGAAGAAGAACCCTTGACCGAAGCGCATCTGCTGGCACTGGTCGACACTTGGCCGCCTGCGGTGCTGCCGCATCTGAACAAGCCGGCACCGGGGAGCTCATTGACCTGGACGATTGAATTTGTGCACCCGTTGCCCGCGCTGACGACCCATGACTGGACCCAGTACCGAGCGGTGATCGAGCATGCCCGCGATGGCTACGGTCATACCGCGGCGGCGTTGTGGACGCCGAAAGGGGAGCTGGTAGCGATCAGTCGCCAGACAGTGACGGTCTTTGGCTGATTAGATGCGCATGCTGCGAGTTCACTGACACGTGCTCACGTGATGCCGTTATGAACCTGCCAAAAGCCTGAGGCCTTATTGGCCTCGGGCTTTGATGGCCTGGGCAGCGACCAGACCCAGCACGCCGATGGCGGCGGAGGTCAGGCTGCCGTTGAATGCGCCGTCCAGAAGCAACAGGCCGGAGACGATGGCCAGCGGGAACGCCAGGGACGACATCACGACATTTGACGGCAGGCCTTGCTTGCGCGATGGGTGGAAGAATTCGCCGATGTGAAGATCCGTGATGAACTTGGGCATGACGCTTACCTCGGTGAAACGTTAACAAGAAGTGTTTTCGATTGAGGTGAGAATAGGCCCGGAGATTCACTTCGGCGAATCGAGGATTGCTATCAGCCTGATAGAAGACAGATGGCCCAACGGTCTTGTAGGAGCGCGCTTGCCCACGAATGCGGTGGGACAGTCACGAATATGTCAGCTGACCCACCGCGTTCGCGGGCAAGCGCGCTCCTACAGTTGGTATCCGTGCGGCCGGGAAATCTATGCCAGGCGGCGGTTTTACGACTGTTGAGCGAACGCCGCAACCAACGGCAATGAAAAGAACGCGCGCGCACAATCGGTGGTGTGGGCCGCGACATCCGCCGGGCTCTCCCCTCGATGCAGCGCCACTTCTCGCAGGACCTCGGGCAAGTAGGCCGGTTCGTTGCGGCCGTTCTTCGGTTTGGGCCGCAAGGTGCGGGGCAGCAGATACGGCGCGTCGCTTTCCAGCATCAAACGGCCACGCGGGATCTCGCGGACCAAAGGGTGCAGGTGTGTGCCCCGGCGTTCGTCGCAGATCCAGCCGGTGATGCCGATGTGCAGGTCCAGGTCCAGATAGTTGAACAGCGCGCGTTTTTCCCCGGTGAAGCAATGCACCACTGCCGCCGGGAGCTGGTCGCGGTAGTCCCGCAGAATGGCGAGCAGTCGCTCGTCGGCATCGCGCTCATGGAGAAACACCGGCAGTTGCAGCTCCACGGCCAGGGCCAGATGCGCTTCCAGGACCTTTTCCTGCTGCGGGCGAGGGGAGAAGTCGCGATTGAAATCCAGCCCGCATTCACCCACGGCGCAGACCGTCTTTTCACGCAGCAGTGCCCTCAGCTGGCTTTCCGTTTCGCCCGTCCAGGCGCTTGCCGAATGCGGATGAATGCCGGCGGTGCTGAACAACCGCTCGGCGCTGTCATCAAGCTGGCGGGACAAAGCAAGGGCCTGTTCGCTGCCCTCGACGTCGGTGCCCGTGAGGATCAACTGGCCGACGCCGGCGGCGTATGCGCGCTCCACCACCTCGCCTTCGCGGGCGGCGAAGCTGGGGTTGGTCAAGTTGACGCCAATGTCTATTAGTTGCATGGTGCTACCTCAGGCCAGAGGCCGAGAAGAATAACAGAGCGATTGAAGCGATAAAAAACAAGCAGGCTCAACTGCTTGGAATACCCGAACCCTGTGATCCCGCTTTGTTGACGCACGCCGCGCTGTCCGCTGCGAGCCGGTCATGTGCGCGACGCAGACTTCAAGCCCGTCTTTTTCGGCCTTTCGTCGGAGCGTCAATGATCCGCGCGTCCCTGTTTTCCCTGATGTGTGTCATGGCCGTGCCCGGCCACGCGTCCCCGCGCCCCGCAGGGCCGCCCGTGGTGATAAAGAAGAATCAGGTCCGCGACCTGCCGGCGATTCGCAGCGGCAAAGTCCTGCGGGTGCTGGTCAATCAGAGCCGCAACAGCTCCGCCGAAGTACAGGGCGAGCCGGTGGGCGTCGAGTGCCGTCGCCTGGAGGCGTTCGAAACCTACCTCAACAGCCACGCCCGGGACGGCCAGAAAATCTCCCTCAAACTCATTCCCAAAGCCAAGGATCAACTCCTGGCCGCGCTGCAGCGGGGCGAGGGCGACATGGTTGCGCCGGGCGAACTGCTCGACGCCAGCGCCGCGCATTACGTTGACGCGTCTGAACCGGTAGTCGCCCAGGTGCCGCTGGTGGTGGTGGGCGTCAAGGGTGAGCGCGGGCTCCGGCATCCCGAACAGCTCTCCGGCCGCACACTGATGCTGACCAGCGGCAGCGCCGCCGATGAAGCCATCCTCGAGCTCAACCAGAAGCTGGCGCTGCGCAAGCTGCCCCCGGTGAAGATCGAATGGGTTGATCCGAGCCTGGCGGTGGAGGACGTCCTGGAAATGGTTCAGGCCGGGGTGTATCACCTGACCGTGGTCGAGCAACCCATCGCCGAACGCTGGGCAAGGGTGATGCCGAAACTGCGCATCGATCGCGCTGCTGCCTTGAGCGATCCGGGTGACATGAACTGGTTCGTGCGCAAGGACGCCGTGGTATTGCGCGGCGCCGTTGACCGTTTCCTGCAAACCTACGAACCACCGCGCAACCAGGATGCCGTCTTCCAGGCCGCCTACAAGGACCGCTACCAGATCCACAATCCGCTCGCCCGCGAAGACCGTCAACGCCTGGAGAAACTTCGCCCCACATTGCAACTGCATGCCGACAAACAGAAGATGGACTGGCTCGACCTCGCCGCCGTGGCCTTCAAGGAGTCGGCGCTCAACCCGGTCGCCAAGGGCGGCAGTGGCGCCACAGGCTTGCTGCAGATCACGCCGTCGGCTGCCCAGCGCGTCGGCGTCGACAACATTCACGACCTCGACGGTAACGTGCAGGCGGCAAGCAAGTACATGGCGCTGCTGCGGCGCAAGTTTTTCGCCAGCCCGAAAATCAACGAGCGCGAGCGCATGGCCTTCACCCTGGCGGCCTATAACCTTGGCCCGGAGCGCGTGCAGGCCATGCGCGCGGAAGCGAAGCGCCAGGGGCTCAACCCGAACCAGTGGTTTTTCCAGGTGGAGCGCGTCGCCATGGACCAGGGCGGCAAGAACGTCGTGAGCTACGTCAACAGCGTCAACAAGTACTACCTGGCGTTCGATCAGGCACGCAGTTCACTGGAGCGTCCTGCGACTCGCTGATAGATCTATTGATTCGATATGTATGGCGCGTTTTTTGCGATTTTCATATTCATAGAAACGATTAAGATGGCGCCATTCTCAACTGAAACGGAATGCCCGCCATGAATGCTCAACTCAAATCGATCTTCAACACCCACGCCGGTTTCGGCATCACCGGCCTGCGGATCCTCATTGGCATCATCCTCATGGCCCACGGCAGCCAGAAGCTGTTCGGCATGTTCGGCGGCTACGGCCTGGAAGGCACCGGCCAGTACATGGCCAGCCTGGGCCTGAACCCTGGTTACCTGATGGCGCTGATGTCGGGCAGCGCGGAATTCTTCGGCGGCCTAGCGCTGTTCCTTGGTCTGCTGGCACGACCTGCAGCCCTGGTGGTGATCGTGATGCTGGTGGTAGCGATTCTCTCGGTGCACATCCACAACGGCTTGTTCATGGCCAACAACGGTTATGAGTTCGGTCTGGCATTGATCGCCGGTGCGGTGGCGGTGCTGTTCGAAGGCGCCGGTCGCCTGTCCCTGGACCGATTGATCGCACGCCGCTGATTTATCCGGTCAAAAAATCCCGGCCTCTCAGGACGCCGGGATTTTTTTGCGTTCGGTTCAAGCAACAAACGACAGGATCCGCCGATTGACAATGCCCACGCCGCTTCTCTAGGATGCCGTTCATGCGCCGATTTAAACAGCTACTTGCGGGGCGCCTGATGACGGTCATTCGTCATCGAAATTCCGCTAAAGCGCTGGTTCGGTGTTGCCTCTCACCGCTGCCCAGCGGATCAATGAGGCAGAGAAAACGACACTATGAGCCGTCATTCCCACCCGCGTCCCCTCGTCCGTCTGGCCCCCATAGCCAGCCAGTTCAATCGTCGTAATCCGCAAATCCTTCTGGGCGGTGCCCACCAGCCGACGCTCCTGCGTTATCTCGACGGCTGGCCGCGTCGCCAGGGCGGCCCGCACGCCTTTCTCATTCAGTTCATCGAAACCAACGACGCCCTTGAGCGCTTCGGCAACGACCAGTTTGATCTGGCGGTGATTCAGGCGCCCACGGCCGAGCGCGCAGAGGCGGTGATTCACCAACTGATCCGCGTTGCCCGACAGGGTCTGATTACGCGTTGCTGATCACCCGTTGCGGGCGGTTCGCCGCCTGGGTTGCAGCGGCAGATCGGGACTGCGCAGGTGGAAACCCGCACGCACAGCGTTCGCGTGACGGCAATGAGCGATCAGTGAACTGCGCAGGGTCCAGTCGGTGTTGATGATGTAGAAATTCTGGATGAAGCTGTTTTCATCCGTCGACGCAAACCACTGATCGATCTTCAGGCTCAAGTCACTGGGCGCGTGCAGCGGCAGTGAGTATTTCGCGCACTGGATGGCGGTCAGGCTGAACTCCGGTTTGTTTTCCACCGCAACTTCATTGACGAACGCCTTCAGGGTGTTGGTGTTGAACAGGGTCTCCCCCGGCCAGCGCTGCTTGACCCCGGGCCACAACAGCTCGTCAACCGAAGCACGGTTGTAGGAGAGCACGAGATTCTTGCCCGGATGATCCCGCCAGATCCCTTCCAGGGTCAGCTTGTGCAAAGACCGAGGCACGGCTCTTGGGCCGAGGCTTTTCGTCAGCAGGCTCTGAAATTCCCGGTGCGTGACCTCGGTGAAATCCTTGAACTGGTGAAAGTCCAGGATGACCAGTTCCCGGGCGGGGGAGCCATTTTGCTCAAGCTCCTGATAGAACGCGTCGACGCACGCGAGAATGTCCCCGGCGACCGTGCGCCCCGACGAGGTCAGGTGGAACAGCTGGAATCGCCGCGGGTCACCCTTTTCGTACTTTGAATAAAACGCCACGCGCAAATCCAGCGCGCGCACCCCTTGGCGGAGTTGTTCCAGGGGCGCGACGTCCTGGGCTTTCTCTTGCGGAATACCGGCGTTGGGGGAGAGCTTGTCGCTGCCGGCATTGTGGGCGCCGGGGAGGATCAGTTGGTCGATGCGCAACCGAGCGAGTTCGGGGATCTGCGCCATCCAGTCGAGATGGGGCGGGCGGGATGCAGCGGATGAGTTGAGGGGCATAGTGTCATTCCTTGACGTGTCATGAAGCTCCGGGAGCGGAGCGGCCTGAGCGATGAGTCGCTCGAAAGTCCTTTTCTGGAGTCTGGCCCTGGCCTCGACGGCGTCAACCGCACCAAAGGCTCATGACTGTGTCGCGATGTAAGCGCGGGGTCCGAACCGAGGCTTTAAACGACGCCAGGGCTGCGCGCCCCGTTGACGGTGTTTGCTCGGATAGACGGCGGGCTGGACGTGACGGCTCATTTGCCCCAGGCGCGCAACGCGTGTTCAACGAACTGCCGCACCTTGGGCAGGCGGTAGCGGTCCTGGGGATACATTAGCCACAGCGTGCGGCTGGGCGGTTGGTAATCCTGCAGGAGCGGCACGAGCTTCCCGCTGGCGATGTCCTCGCTGATCAGCACGTCAGGCAGCATCGACACGCCCATTCCGGCAAGGACGGCCTGGCGCAGCGCCGGCGTGCTGTTGACGATCATCGAGCCCGACACCGGCACTTCCATCAACCCGTCGGGCCCGGTCAGGCGCCACAGTTTTTCGGCCGCACGCCAGTCGTCACCGGCCGGATAGGCGAACGCGAGGCAGTCGTGGTCACGCAGATCATCGGCGGTCTTCGGCGTGCCCCGGCGTTTCAGGTATGAGGGCGCCGCGCAGATCGTCAGGGTGTAGTCCTGCAGCGGCCGGGCGATCAAGGCCGATGACTCCGGGGTGCCGAGGCGAATGGCGGCGTCGAAACCGTGCTCGATCAGGTCCATCGTCTGGTTGCTGAGTACCACCTCCACTTTGATCTCCGGGTAACGCTGGACGAAATCGCTGAGCAGCGGCGCCAGGCGTTCGGCGCCGAAGGCCGGCGGCGCGGTGACACGCAGCATGCCGCTGGGCTCGGTCTGGGCCTGTTCGGCCATGCGTTCGGAGTCGTTGACCAGCCCGAGTACTTCGACGCAACGCCGGTAGTATTCCAGGCCGAACTCGGTCAGATTCTGCCGACGCGTGGTGCGCTGCAACAGGCTGACGCCGAGGCGTTGCTCCAGGGCTTTCAGGTGATTGCCGACCATGGTTGTCGACATTTCGCACTGGCGCGCGGCTGCGGTCATGCTGCCGCCTTCCACCACTTTGACGAACACCGTCATTGCCAGAAACACGTCCATTATCAAGCCCTGCTTTAAAGTGATCGAAGGATAGCGGTCTTTATACATCAGAACGGGCTAACGATACTGGCTCCACTTACCCGTGATGGAGCCACCGACATGACCGCCGCCTGCCTGATGAACACTTACAAACCGATGCCCTTGAGCTTCATTCGTGGCGAAGGCGCGCGGCTGTGGGATGACAGTGGCCGTCAGTATCTGGACGCCGTCGCGGGTGTTGCGGTGACCAACGTCGGCCACAGCCATCCTCAGATTGTCGCGGCGATCAGCGATCAGGCCGGGTTGCTCTTGCACACGTCTAACCATTACCGCATCGACTGGCAGCAGAAACTGGCGCAACGGCTGACCCGGCTGTCAGGTCTGGAACAGGTGTTTTTCAACAATTCCGGCGCCGAGGCCAACGAAACAGCGCTCAAGCTGGCGCGTTTGTATGGCTGGGCCAAGGGCATCGAGCATCCGCTGGTGCTGGTCATGGATAACGCCTTTCACGGCCGCACCCTCGGCACATTGTCGGCCAGTGATAACGGCGCCGCACGGCTGGGTTATCAGCCGATGTCGGGTGAGTTCGTGAAGGTGGCGTTTGGCGACATGGCCGCTGTTGAGGGTGCGACGAAGCTGTATGGCGAGCGGATTGTCGCCGTGCTGGTCGAGCCGATTCAGGGGGAGGGTGGTGTGGCGTTGCCGCCGCCGGGTTATCTGAAGGCCCTTCGCGTCCATTGCACTCAAAACGGCTGGCTGATGATGCTCGACGAGATCCAGACCGGCATTGGCCGGACCGGGCGCTGGTTTGCGTTTGAGCATGAGGGGATCGTGCCGGATGTGATGACGCTGGCGAAGGCGTTGGGCAATGGCATTCCCATCGGTGCGTGTCTGGCGACGGCGGCGGTGGCGCGGTTGTTCACGCCGGGCAGTCATGGCAGTACGTTTGGCGGTAATCCGTTGGCGTGTCGGGTGGGTTGTACGGTGCTGGACATCGTTGAGGGGGAGGGGCTGTTGCGTAATGCGGCGTTGCAGGGTGAGCGGCTGCTGGCGGGGTTGCACGCCGGGCTGGCGGGGCACGCTGATGTGGCGCAGGTGCGGGGGATGGGGTTGATGATCGGGGTTGAGTTGAGGCGGCCGATTCGGGATGTGTGTCTGGTGGCAGCGCAGGAGTATGGGGTGTTGATCAATGTGACGCGGGGGCAGACGATTCGGCTGTTGCCGCCGTTGGTGATTGATGGGGATGAGGTGGACCGGATTGTGGCGGGCGTTGTAGGCGCGCTTCGCGGTTGAGGGTTTTAACGTCAAGAGCGAGATCAAGATCAAGAGCGTCTGCCTGGGGGCAGACTGTTTCGCCTTCGGCGACTTACTTTTGAGAAGCACCAAAAGTAAGCAAAAGTGCCTGCTCCTGGTTAGGTCCCTCCTCCGTCGGGATACCCTCACTCCGACGACGCTCCGTGGGCCCGCGCCGAACGGACATCCATGTCCTGACGGCGCTCTCGCCGCATCCATGCGGCTCGACCCACTGCGCGTCGTCTGCGTTCGGCCTGCACCCAAGTCGCGATTGGCGGTGACTGGGCTTTTTGCGTATGAAGATCAAAAGCAGATCAAGGTCAAAAGCAGATCAAGATCAAAAGCAGATCAAGATCAAAAGCTTCCCGGCTGAAGCCGGTCCTACAGTCCGAGCCAATCACACAGGCTGCACGCGCTGCTGTTAGTGGGACCGGCTTTAGCCGGGAAGGGGCCGGTTTGGGCACCATCAATCTTGCGGTCCTATGCCTGATCGTTCCCACGCTCCGCGTGGTAATGCCGCCTCTGACGCTCCGCGTCCCACCGGAACTGGCTTTTCAGTAAGCCCTGAGGAGCGTCAGCCCCGC
Source organism: Pseudomonas sp. HP_01 (assembly GCF_055284355.1). Classification (NCBI taxonomy): domain Bacteria; kingdom Pseudomonadati; phylum Pseudomonadota; class Gammaproteobacteria; order Pseudomonadales; family Pseudomonadaceae; genus Pseudomonas; species Pseudomonas sp. HP_01. Next base: position 133,159 of record NZ_JBTOPV010000023.1, read on the forward strand.
TCTATTTCCCGGACAATTCCATGATCATCGCCGCGGTCAGGTAGAGCCTCGGGGCGATGCTGGTGAGGTCGATGTATTCGTCGTCGGCGTGGAGGCCGGCGCCGACGACGCCCATGGTTTCGAGGACGGCGGGTTTCTGGCTGTTTGGGACGTAGGCATAGCCGGCGTCGGTGCCGAAGCGCATGGCGATGGGTTCGAGGGCGCGGCCGGTTTTGGCGTAGATCGCTTGCGCCGTTTTCGCGAGGTCGTCGGTCGCTGGGTTTTTGGCCAGTGGGGGGCGGCCTTTGTCGAGGCGGAAGGTGACGTCGGTGCCGTCGATCATTTTGCCCTGAACGATGCGCTGTCCGTCGGCCAGCACGCGGTCGGATTCGCTCAGGTCGGAGTAGCGCATGTCGCCTTCGGCCGCGGCGCTGGAGGGGATGATGTTGCGTTTCTCGCCGCCTTTGATCAGCGTCCAGTTCACCGTTGTGCCCTTGGCCGCGTCACCCAGGTCCTTGAGCTGCACCAGTTGGTGGGCCAGTTCCATGGCGGCGTTGCGCCCGGCTTCCGGCGCAGAACCGGCGTGGGAGGACTTGCCTTTGACGTCGACGAACACGCCGTTGATGCCGTTGGTGGCGACCGTCACGGCGTCCTTGTCCGGTGGCTCGAACGAGAACACGTAGTCGTGCTTGCGGGCCAGTTCGGCGATCAGTTTTTTCGAGCCGGCGGAGCCCGTTTCTTCGTCAGGATTGAACAGTACGGTGATGGTGCCGAAGTCCTTGAATTTCTCGTCTTCCAGCAGCTTCAGGGTATGCAGCACCATGGCCACGCCACCTTTGGCATCGGCGACACCAGGGCCATACGCATGCTCGCCGTCGACGCGGAACGGTCGCTTGGCGGCGGTACCCGGACCGAACACGGTGTCGTAATGGATCATCAGCAGAAAGGATTTGCTGCCCGTGCCCTTCAGGGTGCCGACGATGTTATCGCCCGCCGACGGCGTCGCTGGCGTGGTTTCCACCGTTGCGCCCAGAGCCTTGAGGCGTTCGACCAGCACCGCGCTGACCATTTTCAGACCGGGCGCCTGGCCGGTCCCGGTGTCGATGTCGACCAATTGCTTGACGGTGGCGAGATAGGGTTTCTGCTCGGCCTCGGCCTTTTTCAACAATGGCTCGGGAGAAACGTCGGCGGCATAGGCGCCCCCGGCAAAAAAGCCGCCGCTGAACAGCGCGGCGAGGATGGAAGCGGTCAGAGCGGTACGTCGAACGTGCATGCTGGATCCCTCAGATGATGGTCGAGTTGTTGTGATGTCCAGAGGAACCACATCGTTCCCGCAGGATAGGTCGTCGGGCCATCAGTTCCTCGATCCGTTCGCACCGCCCGGATCGCCAAAATCCGTTCCCTGACGCAGCGCATTCTTGCCGCCGCTGCGCCCTCCGATGGCATGCGCCGTGGAATGCGGAGCGGGGATCGGATCTTCCCTAAGGTGCGCAGATCATGGTTGCACAGCGGGCGCGCCAGCGATTTGTTGGAGGAGAGGGACGTTGTGGGTGCCTTCCAGTTGGACGGGCGCTGAACGCACTGCGCCGTCCAGGCTTCGATAGCGGGTGTAGCCGTCAGTGGAAGACAGCAGTTGGCCGCGCTCGACATGACGCTGGCCGTTGAGCACGTAGCGCAGGGTCTGCTCCTTTCCCGCCACACCTTGAGTCTGGATATCCTGGGCGAGCACCTTCATCGACTCGTCAATGCATCCATCCAGCACCTCCATGACCTTGTTAAGGTCAAGCTCTCCGTCGTCCACACATCCCACTCCGCAGCGTCGGAAGGACTGACTGATGACCTCGATGCGAGCGTGGTACAGCGCAGAGCCGGCGATGTCTTGCAATTCGACTTCATTGAACAGGCGAAAGCTGCCCCGGTCCGCTTCCAGGATGATGTTGGGGCGGATGAGCAAACGACCTGCAATCGCATTGGTCGCGGGCCGCAGTCCGGCACCGATGCTGGCCTGGCGGTACCGAGCCTGCAAGCGGGTGTCCAGAGGCTGACCGCCGATCAGCGCGGCCATGGGCTGAGCGTCTTTGCGGGCCTCATCGCGCGCATTGCGCTCCAGCGTGGCGCTGCCCATCTGCGTGCTCAGCGCGCTGACGACCAGCAGTCCGGCGAGGCCGGTGCCGCGAGCCGCGTTGACAACGTTCTGGCTGGTCTGCTGAGCCGTCAGAGCAGTCTTGGCGTCGATGATCATTGACGCCGTGACCAGATCTTTGGCCGGCACTTGCACATCAACCAAGACGCCGTGATCGTTGATATAGCGCAGCGCCAGCGGGTCATTAAAGCTGCGCGAAGGTGCTGAAGACTGAGCGCAGCCGGCCAGCGCCAGGCTCAAGCCGAGCGCGGCCAGGAGGTACTTCGGGCTCATTTGTTGAACGCTGACAGCACTTGCTGACGGCTACCGTCGACGGCCTGATAGAAAGCGTTGGAAAGATTGCTGTAACCCGGCTGATCCCATTCACCCTGGGCAGGCTGGACGACCGCGAAAGGCTTGTACCAGACCAGGCGGCTGTCTTTAGGGTCCACCAGCATGCCGATGCCGCCCACTTGTGGCGTCGGGACGCTGGTAGGCACCACACTGTAATAGCTGCGGAACGCACCGGTTGCGGTGTAGGAGATCAGCAGCACGCGATCAACGCCGTAACGGCTCTGCAGTTCGCTGATGTTGCGCGCCAGGTAGCCTTCGCGCTTTTCCGTTTCCTTGAATTTCGTCAGGTCGATCAGGTCAGGAATGCGCTTGGCGTTAAGGCCCTTGGCTTTGAGGCTGGCGACCACCTCGTCAGGCAGGGTCTCCAGGTCGTGCAACTCCCATGCGCTGACCTGATCGCTCAATTTGCTGTTGATCCCTTTATTTATCGCCAGCTCCAGCAGACCCTGGTTGCCGATCAGTGCCAGTTGCGGCGGCGGCAGCGGGCTCAGGGCAACGCCAATGACCGGACTCTTGTCATTCCAGAATTGGGCGTCGAGGTCGATGGGCTTCTGAACGAAGCTGGAGCAGCCGGAGAGTGTGGCGAACAGCAAAACGAGGGCGAGACAATGGCGGGCAGTGCGTAAAAGCATGGGTCAAATCCCTTTGATGGTGACTGATGTGTGTCCAGACATGACCGGCATGTCGTGCTGGCATGATGCCACAAAACCGTTTATTGACGTCAAGATATTTACGGATTGGAGGCACTAATCACGCTTTGCAGTGTCGGCGCACCGCGCCGCGCTTTCCCGTGGCATTCACCGTAGAATCCACGTCTGAAATAAGTAGAATCCGGACCCGGATAAAAAGCGACGAGGTTGCAGCGGTGGATTTACAGCAGGGCTTCGTCCTGACCCGGCATTGGCGTGATACGGACGCCGGCACCGAGGTGGAATTCTGGCTGGCCACCGATGAGGGGCCGCGTCAGGTGCGCCTGCCGTACCAAACTTCTGTCGCGTTTATCCCGGCGCAGCACCGCGAACGCGCCGAAGCCGTGTTGCGCAACGAGCGCCATGTCGAGCTCAAGCCGCTGGAACTGTGTGATTTCCGCCACCGTCCGGTGCTTGGGCTTTACACGCGGCAACATCGACATCTGATGAACCTGGAAAGCGATCTGCGCAAAGCCAGCGTCGACGTCTACGAAGCCGATATCCGCCCGCCCGAGCGTTACCTGATGGAGCGTTTCATCACCGCGCCGGTGCAATTCGGCGGGCGGCCAGACGCCAGTGGCCTGTTGCAGGACGCGCAACTCAGGCCTGATCCAAATTATCGACCGACCCTGAAACTGGTGTCCCTGGACATCGAAACCACCGAGCGCGGCGAGCTGTATTGCATCGGCCTGCACGGCTGCGGCGAGCGTCAGGTGTACATGCTCGGCCCGGCCAACGGCGATGACGCCCAGGTGAATTTCAAGCTCGAGTACTGCGACACCCGCGTCGCGCTGCTGGAGAAACTCAACGAATGGATGGCCCGCCATGACCCGGACGGGATCATCGGCTGGAACGTGGTGCAGTTCGATTTGCGCGTGCTGCACGAGCACTCGCGGCGCTTGAATGTGCCGCTGCGCCTGGGTCGCGGCGGCGAGGTGATGACCTGGCGCGAACACGGCGCGCGCAACAATCACTTTTTCGCGGCGGCGGCCGGGCGGCTGATCATCGATGGTATCGAGGCTCTGCGTTCGGCGACCTGGAGCTTTCCCTCGTTCAGTCTGGAAAACGTGTCGCAAACGCTGCTGGGCGAAGGCAAGGCCATCGACAACCCGTACCAGCGCATGGACGAGATCAACCGCATGTTCGCCGAGGACAAGCCGGCGCTGGCGCGTTACAACCTCAAGGACTGCGAGCTGGTCACGCAGATTTTTGCCAAGACCGAGCTGCTGACCTTCCTCCTCGAACGCGCCACGGTGACCGGCCTGCCGGTGGATCGAAGCGGCGGCTCGGTGGCCGCGTTCGAGCATTTGTACATCCCGCTGATGCACCGCCAGGGCTTCGTAGCGCCGAACCTGGGCGAGCGCATGCCGGAAGCCAGCCCCGGCGGTTTCGTCATGGACTCACGGCCCGGGCTGTACGAATCGGTGTTGGTCCTTGATTACAAAAGCCTGTATCCGTCAATCATCCGCACGTTCCTGATTGACCCCGTGGGCTTGATCGAAGGCCTCAAGCATCCCGACGACAGTGAGTCGGTGGAAGGCTTCCGCGGCGCGCGTTTTTCCCGGACCCGGCACTGTCTGCCGGCCATCGTCTCGCGGGTGGCCGAAGGGCGCGAAGTGGCCAAGCGCGAGCGTAATGCGCCACTGTCCCAGGCCCTGAAAATCATCATGAACGCCTTCTACGGCGTGCTGGGTTCCAGCGGCTGCCGGTTCTTCGACACGCGGCTGGCATCGTCGATCACCCTGCGCGGGCACGCGATCATGCACCAGACGCGGATGCTGATCGAAGCACAGGGCTATGAAGTGATTTACGGCGATACCGACTCGACCTTTGTCTGGCTGAAAAAAGCCCACGAGCAGGAAGACGCGGCACAGATCGGCAGCGCGCTGGTCCGGCAGGTCAACGATTGGTGGCGTGCTCATGTGAAGGAGGAATATGGGCTGGAGAGTGCGCTTGAGCTGCAATTCGAAACCCACTTCAAGCGCTTCCTCATGCCGACCATTCGCGGCGCGGAGGAGGGCAGCAAAAAGCGCTACGCAGGCTTGGTGACCCGCGCCAACGGCGAAGACGAAATGGTTTACAAGGGGCTGGAGGTGGTGCGCACCGACTGGTCACCGCTGGCCCGGACCTTTCAGCAGGAACTCTACTTGCGGATTTTCCAGCGTCAGCCCTTTCAGGAATACATTCGTGAGTACGTGGGCCGAACCCTGGCCGGGGAGCTCGACGGGCAGCTGATCTATCGCAAGCGCCTGCGCCGGGCCCTCGACGATTACGAACGCAACGTGCCGCCCCATGTGCGCGCTGCGCGGCTGGCCGATGAGTACAACCGCCAGCAGGGTCGGCCGTTGCAGTACCAGAATGGCGGCTGGATCAGCTACGTGATCACCGTGGCCGGACCCGAGCCGCTGGAAGTGCGCACGGCGGCCATCGACTACGACCACTACATCAGCAAACAGCTGCAGCCGATTGCCGACGCGATCCTGCCGTTCGTGATCTCGCGGACGATCGATCTGAGTTCTCAGGATCAGTTCAGCTTCGACTTCTGAACCCTTTTTTTCTGACCCGTCTTCTCACGCCAGCGGATTGATCCGCAGCGCCTCCAGCACCACGCGAAACGCCGCCGTGTGCTGGCGCCGGCTGGGGTAGTAAAGGTGGTAGCCCACGAACGGCTCGCACCAGTCCGCGAGTACCTCCACGAGTTCGCCCTGCTCGATATGCCCGGCCACCAGGCCCTCGGGAAGCTGCGCCAGACCGATGCCGTCCAGGCAAACCTGCAGAATCTGAAACACGCTGTTCATGATCAACGGGCCGTCGACGCGCACGCGGATATCACGGCCGTCTTTGGCGTACTCCCATTGATACAGCGCGCCGTGGGTCGGCAGGCGCAGGTTGATGCAGCGATGGCGGGGCAGGTCTTCCGGCACCTGCGGTGTGGCGTGTCTCGCGAGGTAATCGGGGGACGCCACGGTCATCAGCCGCAACGGCGGGGCGATCGGCGCAGCGATCATGTCCGCCGCGAGGGTGTCACCCAGGCGCACGCCGGCATCGATGCGCTGGGCAACGATGTCGGTCAGGCCGTAGTCGGTGACCAGCTCGATGGTCATGTCAGGGTATAGGTCGAGCAAGGGTTTGAGGCGGGGCCAAAGCACGTAACGTGCGGCGAATTCGTCGGCGGTGATGCGGACCGTGCCGGAAGGCCGCGCGCTGTGCTCGATGGCGGCGTTGATCTGTTCCTCGATGCCGTCCAGCAGCGGCGCCAGTCCCTTGAATAACTGCTCGCCGGCCTCGGTGCGGGTCACGCTGCGGGTGGTGCGGGTGAGCAGGCGAACGCCGAGACGCTCCTCAAGCAGGCGCATGGTCTGGCCGACGGCGGAGGGTGAGATGCCCAGCGCGGCGGCGGCGCGGGTGAAATTGCCCTCGCGGCCCACTGCAACGAACACGGCCAGATCATCGAGTTTGTAATCCGCCATTGCCAAGCGCTCCTTCATTCTGATCGAAGCATTCTACGGATACTGTCGGCAATGCGCCCTTGTTACGCTGCTTGCACATTTTCTGGAGGTCGCTATGAGCTCAACTGATTTATCTGCTGAAGACATGCAAATCCACCGCGCCGGCTCGGCCGAGGCCATCAAGGGCCCGGCAGACTGGTTCACCGGTGACGTGCGCATCGACCGGATTTTCAACGCGCCGGCACCGGCGCGGGTCGGCCTGGCCATCGTGAATTTCCAGCCGGGCGCGCGCACTAACTGGCACACCCACCCGCTGGGCCAGATCCTGCTGGTCACCGACGGCGTCGGCTGGACCCAGTGCGAAGGCGGGCCGAAAACCGAAATCCGCCCGGGCGATCTGATCTGGTGCAATTGCGGCCGTCGTCACTGGCACGGCGCGACCGACATCACCGCCATGCAACACGTCGCGGTCAACGAAGCGCTGGACGGCAAACCGGTGGACTGGCTTGAGCCGGTGACCGAGCAGACCTACCTGGCCGGACCGGTGAAAAAAGACTAAGGGGCTGGTGTCGGACGGGTTGTGTCAGTGGCCCCTTCGGTACTGAACCATTGCATTCGCGGGCAAGCGCGCTCCTACAGGGGCCGCGGTCTGAGGACTGACCTGCGTACTCCACCGATGTCACTCTGCAGAACGCGTGACGCATTCAGGCGTCACGCCAAGGCCTTACTCCTTCACGTCCATGAAATCCTTGGCCCAGGCCACGTAATTTTCCGGGAACGTGTAGGTGTGGGTCAGTTCGGTGGCGCTGTGGTTCGAGGTGCTGTGGGTGACCTGACGTTGGGCGCGGAGGCTGTCGTAGGTGGCCTTGATCGCGGCGAAGTACGCCGCGTGACCGGCGACCACCACCCGCACGCCCAGATCGGCCAGGCGCTGGCGGTCATTGAGTTCCGGGTTGCCGTAGGTCACCAGCATCAGCGGGACGCTGAGCTTTTCCGAAATCTGCTCCAGGTGCTCGAAGTCCTTGATGCCGACGATGCAGATGCCGTCGGCGCCGGCCTTTTCGTAGGCCAGGGTGCGTTCGATGATGTCCTGGACCGGCAGCACGCCGGCGTTGGTCCGGGCGACGATCGTCAGTTCCGGGTCGACTCGGGCTTCAAGCGCCGCCTTGACCTTGCCGATGCCTTCTTCGATGGAGACCAGGTCCGTGGATTTGCGCCCGAATTGCGCCGGCAGCAAGGTGTCTTCGATGGTCAGCGCCGCCACGCCGGCGCGCTCCAGTTCTTCCACGGTGCGCATGACGTTCAGGGCGTTGCCGTAGCCGTGGTCGGCGTCGGCAATGAACGGCAGCTGCGCGACACGACCGATACGGGTGGCCTGCTCGACGAACTCGCTCAGGGTAATCAACGCAAAATCCGGTGCTGCCAGCACCTGCAGCGACGCCACCGACCCCCCCAGAATGCCGACCTCGAAGCCCAGATCCGCCGCAATGCGCGCCGACATGGGATCGAACACTGAAGCCGTCTCGACGCAGTGCTGCGAAGCCAGCTGCTCACGGAATTTGCGACGCAAAGCGGAGTGGGAAATTCTGGACATAAGGCTTCCTGATTCAGGCCGTCATCGAAATGCCAGCAATGCTACCGCAAATTCAGGCTGAAACGTCTCACCTCGACGAGCGATGTGCATTGATGTGGGTTTGTGGCGGCGCAGGGCTGACCTCCGCGGCACTTGGCAGGACCGCTTCAGCAGGGAAGGCGGCAGCAGCACACCGCAGAATTAAGGGTGACTTCACCGGCCTCTTCCCGGCTGAAGCCGGTCCTACTGACGACCTCGTATACCACTCAGTGTTAGGATTGCAGGCATTACAAATGCTGCTGGATCGACAGGATTTCACGGAGATCTGTCATGAAGAAAAGAATTGAGAGCGAAGCGTTGGCCTCTGTGCACGAGTCCGCCAGTGCTCTGCTGGATATAGGTGCCATCGATAAAGCAACGATGCGCGAGTTTGATCAGCACTGCATCGCCGAGGTCCCGGCTGACATAGACCCGGCACAGATCAGAGCCATTCGCGAGCAAAGTCATGTCAGTCAGCCCGTATTTGCCCGCTATCTGAACACCAGTACCTCCACGATCAAACAGTGGGAAGCCGGGTCCAAGCGTCCCGGTGGCATGGGGTTGAAGCTGCTGAGCATCGTTCAGAAGCACGGCCTGGAGGTTCTCGCCTGAGCGGGCTGATGATCACCAAACCAAGGGTGATCACCACGATTTCTTGCCGGCTGAAGCCGGTCCTGCTGAAACACCGCGCGTTTTTTAGTAGGACCGGCTTCAGCCGGTAAGACGCCAAACCTCGCGATGCATAACCCAAACCGTAAAAAACAAAGCAAGCGCTTGCGTGAATCGATTCAGCTGGTCTAGGATCCAGCTGTTCCGAAATATTTCAAAGCAATTCCCGAGTGCCACCCGCAAAAGAGGTGGCCCAGGCATAAAAACAAGAAACCTCGGAGATTCACATGATCAGCTCGTCTGCTCGATTGCCGCGTGTGCTGTCCGCGCTTGTCCTTTCTGATTCATCGGCTGCTCGGTCATGAGTGCTGCCGTCCTCTCCGATTCTCCCCAGCCCGTGCTGGAAATGACCGCCATTTCCAAGACCTTCAACGGCCTGCGCGTGCTGAAAAATGTGGCCCTCAAGGTGTACGCCGGTGAAGTTCATGCCCTGATGGGCGAGAACGGCGCGGGCAAGTCGACTCTGATGAAGATTCTGTCCGGTGCCTATCAGGCCGATGCCGGTGGCGAGATCCGCATCGACGGACAGACCCTGAACGCGTTCGACCCGTTGTCTGCCAAAGCGCGCGGCATCGCGGTGATCTATCAGGAACTGAGCCTCTGCCCCAACCTCAGCGTCGCCGAGAATATTTATCTGGGCCGCGAATTGCGCCGTGGCTGGAGCATCGACCGCAAGGCGATGGAAGCCGGTTGCGTTGACGTGCTGGTGCGACTGGGCGCCGATTTCAAACCCTCAACCAAGGTCAGCGTGCTGTCCATTGCCGAGCGGCAACTGGTGGAGATTGCCCGGGCGCTGCACGCCAATGCGAAAATCCTGGTGATGGACGAGCCGACCACGCCGCTGTCGTCCCGGGAGACCGATCGCCTGTTTGCGCTGATCAAACAGCTGCGTGATCAGGGCCTGGCGATCATCTACATCAGCCATCGCATGGCCGAAATCTACGAGTTGTCGGACCGAGTGTCGGTGCTGCGCGACGGCGAGTACGTCGGCATGCTGGAGCGCGACGCGCTGTCGGCCGAGGCGCTGGTGAAGATGATGGTCGGCCGCGACCTCTCCGGTTTCTACAAGAAAGAACATGCCGCCTACGACCCCGGCGCGGTGGTGATGCGCGTGCGCGATATGGCCGATGGCAAGCGCGTCAAGCCTTGCAGCTTTGATCTCCATGCGGGCGAAGTGCTGGGCATCGCCGGGTTGGTCGGGGCAGGGCGCACCGAACTGGCGCGTCTGATCTTCGCTGCCGACTCACGTATCTCCGGCACCCTCGAAGTGGCCGGGAAGGCGATCACTGATCTGCGCAACCCCACCGACGCCATCCGAGCGGGGGTGGTTTACCTGACCGAAGATCGCAAGGCCCAGGGCCTGTTTCTGGACATGAGCGTGCGCGACAACATCAACGTCTGTGCCTGCGTCCCCGACGCCCACACCGGCGGCGTGCTGGATCGCGGCCGTGGCGCGCAGCGGGCAATCGAGGCGATTCGTTCGCTGTCGATTCGCGTGGCGTCGGGCAAGGTCAACGTCGGCGCGCTGTCCGGCGGCAATCAGCAAAAGGTGCTGCTGGCGCGGCTGCTGGAGGTCAAGCCCCATGTGCTGATTCTCGACGAGCCCACCCGCGGCGTGGACATCGGCTCGAAGTCCGAGATCTACCGAATCATCAACGAACTGGCCAAGGCCGGCGTCGGCATTGTGGTGATCTCCAGCGAGCTGCCGGAAATCATCGGCACCTGCGATCGCGTGCTGATCATGCGCGAAGGTGAGTTGGTGGCCGAAGTGGGTGGTCACTCCGGGCACGAGATTTCCCAGGAACGGATCATCGATCTGGCAACGGGGAGTGCACAGGTGGCCCATGTCTAGACCCACTTCTCAGGCGCGACACTTAACGTGTAGGAGCGCGCTTGCCCGCGAAGGCGTTGTATCAGTCAGCGCATTTGCCACTGACAGATCCCGTTCGCGGGGAACCGCGCTCCTGCAGGAATCGCAATCTTCCGATAACAATAAAAAGGAAACCAGGCCATGAGTCTGCCCCTGGAAAACTCGCCATCCGTTGCCGCCATCAGCAAGCGTGAACGCGTGCGCGAATTGATGCGTACCGTTGGCATGCTGCCAGTGCTGATTCTGTTGCTGATCGGCTTTTCGCTGATGACTGACACCTTCATGAGCTGGCAGAACCTGTCGATCATTACCCAGCAGGCCTCGGTCAACGTGGTGTTGGCGGCCGGCATGACCTTCGTGATTCTGACGGCGGGCATCGACCTGTCCGTGGGCGCGATTCTCGCGGCTTCCGCGGTGGTCGCCCTGCAAGCTTCGATGTCACCGCAGTTCGGCATGCTCGGCATCGCTGCTGGCGTCGGTTTCGGCCTGCTGCTCGGGCTGGTCAATGGTGGCCTGATTGCCTTCATGCGCCTGCCGCCGTTTATCGTCACCCTCGGTGCGCTGACGGCGATGCGCGGCCTGGCGCGTCTGCTCGCCGATGACAAAACCGTGTTCAACCCTGACCTGCCGTTCGCCTTTATCGGCAACGATTCGGTGCTCGGCGTGCCGTGGCTGGTGATCATCGCCGTGGCGGTCATCGCGGTCTCGTGGTTCATCCTGCGCCGCACGGTGATGGGCGTGCAGATCTACTCGGTGGGCGGCAATCCCGAAGCGGCGCGCCTGTCCGGGATCAAGGTATGGAAGGTGTTGCTGTTCGTCTACGCGGTCTCCGGCGCACTGGCCGGGCTCGGCGCCGTCATGAGCGCCTCGCGCCTCTTCGCCGCCAACGGCCTGCAACTGGGCCAGTCCTACGAGCTGGACGCCATCGCGGCGGTGATCCTCGGCGGCACCAGTTTCACCGGCGGCGTCGGCACCATCGGCGGCACCCTGATCGGCGCGCTGATCATCGCGGTGTTGACCAACGGCCTGGTGCTGCTGGGCGTTTCCGATATCTGGCAATACATCATCAAAGGCATCGTGATCATCGGTGCGGTGGCGCTGGATCGTTATCGCCAATCCGGTGCACGAACCTGATCCAACGCTGTATGGCTGCATGCGTTTCAACGAAGAATCCAACAATAATCACAAGAGAGAACCCATGAACTTCAAACGCAAATTCCCCGCTGTCGTGTCCCTGTGCCTGGCCGCGTTGCTGTCCCAGGGCGTTGAGGCCCGCGAGCTGAAATCCGTCGGCATCACCCTGGGTTCCCTGGGCAACCCGTATTTCGTCACCCTGGCCGACGGCGCCAAGGCCAAGGCCCTGGAGCTCAACCCCAATGTCAAAGTGACCTCTGTCTCCGCCGATTACGACCTGAGCAAGCAGTTCTCGCAGATCGACAACTTCATTGCCTCCGGCGTCGACCTGATCCTGATCAACGCCGTGGACCCGAAGGCCATTGCCTCGGCGGTCAAGAAGGCTCAGGCCGCCGGCATCAAGGTCGTGGCCGTGGACGTCAGCGCTGCCGGCGTCGATGCCACCGTGCAGACCGACAACGTCGAAGCGGGCAAGCTGGCCTGCCAGTTCATCGTCGACAAGCTGTCGGGCAAGGGCAATGTGATCATCCAGAACGGCCCGCAGGTGACGGCCGTGACCGACCGTGTGGCGGGCTGCAAGTCGGCCTTCGCCGCGGCGCCGGACATCAAGATTCTCTCTGAGGATCAGGACGCCAAAGGCTCCCGCGAAGGTGGCCTGAATGCAATGCAGGGTTACCTGACCCGCTTCCCGAAAATCGACGGCCTGTTCGCGATCAACGACCCTCAGGCCATCGGCAGTGACCTGGCGGCCAAGCAGCTGAAACGCAGCGGCATCGTCATCACGTCGGTGGACGGAGCGCCGGACATCGAGCAGGCCCTCAAGGCCGACACCTTGATTCAGGCCTCGGCCAGCCAGGACCCGTGGGCCATGGCGCAGCAGGCGGTGGTCATCGGCAATGACCTGCTCAACGACAAGAAGCCGGCTGAAGCGGTCACCCAGCTGACGCCGAAACTGATCACCCGCGACAACATCGGTTCCTACAGCGGCTGGTCCAGCAAGCACTGAGACGCAGGCCTGAAGGAGTCGGCGCAGTGATCAAGATGGAAGACGTGGCGAAGCGGGCGCGGGTGTCGACGTCAACCGTTTCCCACGTGCTCAACGGCACGCGCAAGGTCAGCGACAAGACGGTGGAAGCGGTGCAGCGGGCGGTTCAGGACTTGGGCTACATCCCCAACACCCTGGCGCGCTCGCTGGCCCGTTCGCGCACCAATACCATTGGCGTGGCGATCTCGGCGCTGTCCAATCACTATTTCAGCGAGACCGTGCACGCCATTGAAACCGAATGCGCGCGCCACGGCATCATGATGTTGTTCGTCGACACCCACGACGATCCCGCCCAGGAACTGCGCGTGGTTCAGGCGCTGCACCACCGACGTGTGGACGGCATTCTGCTCGCGCCGTCCAGCGACCCGGAGCAGGCCGCGTTGGCCTACCTGCGCAGCAACGCGATTCCCAGCGTGCTGGTGGACAGAATGGCGGTCGAGGGTTTCGATCAGGTCGGCGTCGAGAATCGCCAGGCCACCTGCGAGCTGGTCGCTCATCTGATCGGTCACGGTCATCGGCGCATCGGCATGATCGCCGGGCATCGCGGCCTGAGCACGACGGAAGAGCGGATCGAGGGCTACCGACAGGCGCTCGTCGAGGCTGATCTGCCGTGGGATCCGCAGTTGCTGATCGACGGCGAGTCGAACAGCGAATCCGCACGGGTCGCCACGTCCGCACTGCTGCGCCTGAATACGCCGCCTACGGCTATTCTGGCGGCGAATAACCTGATGACCATTGGCGCCATGCACGCCTTGCGTGAGGCCAACATCCATGTGCCCGAGCAACTGGCTCTGGTGGGTTTTGATGATTTCGACTGGGCGGATTTTTTCTTGCCGCGCTTGAGCGTGATTGCTCAGCCGGTGGAGGCCCTGGGCGCGCGGGCGGTGCAGTTGCTGTTACAGCGCATCGATGATCCCGAGGGCAAACGACTGTCGGAGCGACTGGCGCCGACCTTACGCATTCGCAATTCGTGTGGGTGCCCTTGAGGGTCCGCTGCAAATCACCGGATTTTCAGCCACCGAACGCTCAAGCACCGAACGCTCAAGCACCGAACTTTCAGGAACCGAATTTTCATGAATCACCTTGTTTCCCTGGGTATTGACCTCGGCACATCCGAGCTCAAGGCCATTCTCCTGGATGGCGAAGGCGTGGTGCTGGCCCAGGCCGGTGCGCGCGTGGAAGTCAGCCGCCGGCAGTCGGGCTGGTCGGAGCAGAACCCGGCCGATTGGTGGCAGGCCTGCCTGTCTGCGCTCGGGCAGTTGCGGACGAACGATCCTCAGGCATGGGCGCGGGTCGGCTGCATCGGTTTGTCGGGGCAGATGCACGGTGCAGTCATGTTGGATGCGGCGGAGCAGGTGCTGTATCCGGCGATTCTCTGGGACGACTCCCGCGCTGTGCTTCAGGCGTCGCAGTTGAACGAAGACTTTCCGGATTACGCCGACATCACTGGCAGCCTGGCCATGGCCGGGCTCACCGCGCCGAAGCTTCTGTGGATGCAGCAGCACGAACCGCAGGTGTTCGCGCGCATCACCAGCGTGTTGTCGCCGAAGGATTACCTGCGTTTGCTGCTGACCGGCGAGCAGGTGAGTGACATGTCCGACGCCGCCGGCACGTTGTGGCTCGATGTGGCGAAGCGCGAGTGGTACGCGCCGATGCTCCACGCCACCGGGCTGACCACCGAGCAGATGCCCCGGTTGCTGGAGGCCGATCAACCGTCGGCCGGGCTGAGTGCCGAGGCAGCGCATGCGTTGGACTTGCCGCTGGGTCTGCCCGTGGCCGCAGGCGGTGGCGACAACCCGGTTTCCGCGGTGGGCATCGGCGCGATCAACGCCGGTGATGCGTTCGTCACCCTTGGCACCAGCGCGGCGATTGTTGCGATCACGGATCATCCTGCGGGCAACCCGGCGAGCGCCGTGCACAGCTTTTGCCACGCGTTGCCTCAGCGCTGGTACACCATGGGCGCGATGCTGGCCGGGGCGAGCTGCCTGCGCTGGGTCACCCGCTTGTTGGGTCAGCCTGATGAGCAGGCGTTGCTGGATATGGTTCACGCGCAATTGCCGGTGGATAAGCCTGTGGCTGTTTCCAGTCCGCTGTTTCTGCCTTACCTCGCAGGCGAGCGCACGCCCCACAACGACCCGCTGTTGCGCGGCGGATTCATGAACCTGGCCCATGGCAGCACGCCCGCGATGCTGGGTTATGCGGTGCTTGAAGGCGTCGGGTTCGGGCTGCTGGACGCGATGAACGCCACGTTGTCCGCCGGGGCCACGGTCAACGCCTGCGCCCTGGTGGGCGGCGGGGCTCGAAGCGAATACTGGGCGCAGTTGCTGGCCAACATCCTTGATCGCGAGGTGTACACCTTGCAGGGCAGCGAACTCAGCGCGTGCATTGGTGCGGCGAAGCTGGGGTTTGTGTCGATCGGGGAGGGAGCTGAGTGGCTGAAGCGGGGGATGGCGGTGAAGGCCCGGTATCAGCCGATGCCGGTGGTGCAGGAAGCTTTGAGCGCGCGTTATGGGAAATTCAAAGGACTGCTGAGCGCCGCGCAGGGATTGCGTGCCTGACAACATGATGATCGAAGATCATCAAATCAAAGGCCTCCCGGCTAAAGCCGGTCCCACTGACTGCATGCAGTGAGTAATGATCGTTCCCACGCTCCGCGTGGGAATTCATACCATGACGCTCCGCGTCAGCTTTGGGACGCGGAGCGTCCAGTGCGGCATTCCCACGCGGAGCGTGGGAACGATCAATCAAAATAAGCCGGTCTACAGCCGGTCCCACTGACGGCATGCGGTGCTTCAGTGGGACCGGCTTTAGCCGGGAAGAGGACGGTCAGGGCGCTGGAATGTCCGGCTCAGACCTTCATCGTCGGCGGCAACTCCATCAATTTATCCAGCGTAATAGGCAAATCCCGAATGCGTTTGCCGGTGGCGTGGGAAACCGCGTTAGCCACCGCTGCCGCCAGCCCGGTAATCCCGATTTCGCCAATCCCCCGAGCGCCGAACTCGTTTAGCTCCAGGTCCGGGTAGTCCAGCAGGATCACGTCGATCTCCGGCTGGTCGGCGTGCACCGGCACCACGTATTCGGCGTAGTTGTTGTTCACCGGCATGCCGTTGCGCTCGTCGAAGTCCGTCGCTTCAAACAGCGCCATGCCGACGCCCATGACGATCGCGCCTTCGACCTGATTGAGGGCGGTTTTCTGGTTGATCACCTTGCCCACGTCAATCGCACTGACCACCCGCGAAACCCGCAGCCGCGAGATGCCCGGGTCCCAGCGCACTTCGACGAAATGCACGCCGAACGAGCGGAACGAATGCTTGCTGGTGTCGTTCATGCCGGTCTTGGCTTCACCGAAAGCGCTGGCCTGCTTCTGCGCCTTGAGCACGTCGGCGATGGCAAAGGTCTTGTCGCCGCTTTTCAACTGACCCTGCTCGAAGCTCACCTGATCGGCCTTGATCCCGGCAAACACGCCCTTGGGCGCGGTCGAGAACGCTTTCAACTGTTCCACGGCCTGGCGAGTGGCTTCGGCGATGGCCGGCAGCACGCTCGCGGTCGCCCATGAGCCGCCCGACACCGGCGCCGGCGGGAACGATGAATTGCCCAGCTCGACGTCGATCTTGTCCAGCGGGATGCCGGTGATGCTGCTGACCACTTGAGCCACGATGGTGTACGTGCCGGTGCCGATGTCCTGCACCCCGCAAATGGCCCACGCCGTGCCATCGGCGCGCAGTGCGACTTGCGCCTCGGCGGGAGTGCGATAGGCGTCCCAGTTACAGGCAGCCATGCCGTAGCCGATGATCTCGGTGCCGTCCTTCATCGAACCCGGCGTCGGATTGCGTTTGCTCCAGCCAAAGCGCTCGGCGGCCTTGTCGATGCATTCCTGCAGATGATTGCTCGACCACGGCAGGTTCTGGCTCTCGTCGCGTTCGGAGACGTTGAGCTTGCGGAACTCAAGCGGGTCCATGCCCACTTTATCGGCCATCTCGTCCATGGCCGATTCCAAAGCGAACAACCCCGGCGCTGCACCCGGCGCGCGCATGGACGTCGGCGTCCCGCGGTTAACCTCAATGATCTTGTGGGTGACCAGCACGTTCGCGCAGCTGTAGAGGCTCTTGGTCGAGGTGCCGCAGTTTTCCTTGTACGGGTCGGTAAACGAAGTGGTGTTGATCGACTCGTGGCGCACCGACAGCAACTTGCCCTTGTCGTCAGTTGCCAGGCGCATGCGCTGACGGGTTTCCGGACGATGGCCGGTGGTGGTGAACATCTGCTGGCGGGGCACGACCAGTTGCACCGGCCGCTTGAGCATCTTGGCGGCGGCGCAGGCGGCGACCGAATGGGGCCAGATCCACAGCTTGCTGCCGAAGCCCGAGCCAATGAACGGCGCACGGACCTCGACCTTCTCCGGGATCATGCCAAAGATTTTCGCCAGGGAATTGCGGTGGGCAACCACGCCCTGGGTCGCCTCGTAAACGATCAGGCGCCCGTCCTCCCAACTGGCGACGGTGGCGTGCATTTCCATCGGGTTGTGGGTTTCGACGGGGGTCGAGTAGGTGGCGTCGATGCTGTGGGCAGCAGCGTCGAATGCAGCGGCGGCATCACCCCGGGTATGGTTCGGACTGCCGTCCTGCAAGGCGCCGGCTTTCAGGCCTTGTTCGAGGTTGGCGACCGCGTCGGTCTTGCTGTAGCTGACTTTGATCTTGTAAGCCGCTGCCCGGGCGTGCTCGAAGGTATCGGCCACCACCAGGGCAACGAACTGACCGGCGTAATACACGGTGTCGTCTTCGAACGGCAGGCGGCTTTCATCGGACTTGGCTGCCTTGAGGATCTGCGCGAAGGACATCGGCAGCGTCGAGTTGTGATAGAGCGCCGGGAAGTTGCCGTGGTGCAGAATCTCCAGCACGCCCGGCGATTTGCGCGCGGCGTCCAGTTCCAGACCGGTGATTTTGCCGCTGGCGACGGTGCTGAACACGCCGTAGCCGTAGGCCATGTTTTTCAGGTGATGGTCGGACGCGTACATCGCGCTGCCGGTGACCTTACGCTGGCCATCGATACGGCGGGGTGCCGAGCCAATCATTGCATCAGTCATGGTGAATCCTCCGGTCAGGCGTTCAAGGTGCCGAGATTGCGCACGATGGCCTGCTGCCCCAAGGCGATCTTGTAGGCGTTGTGGCGATAGGCTTTGGCGCCCTTGAGGGCGATGGCGGCGACTTTTTCGAGGGTCTGCGGGGTCAGGGTCTGGCCTTTCAACGCCTGTTCGGCTTCGACTGAACGCCAGGGTTTGGTGCCGACGCCGCCGAGGGCTACCCGCGCGTCACGAACGGTGTTGCCGTCCATGACGACGATCACCGCGCTGGACGCCAGGGCGAACTGGTAAGAGGCGCGATCGCGCAGTTTCAGGTAAGCGGACTTATTGCCGGCCAGCGGCGCGGCCAGCACCACATGGGTGATCAACTCATCGTCCAGCAGCGCGTGTTCTTTCCACGGCGTCGCACCGGGCAGCAAATGGAAGTCGGCGAAATCAACGCTGCGCTTGCCCTTCGGGCCCTGCACCTCGACGGTCGCACCAATGGCGACCATCGCCACGCACATGTCCGAAGGGTGGCTGGCGATGCACTGGTCGCTGGTGCCGAGCACCGCGTGCACGCTGCGATTATGCCCGTCGATAGCGGCGCAACCCGAGCCCGGTTCGCGCTTGTTGCAGGGCGAATAGCCGTCGCGGAAATAGTTGCAGCGTACCCGCTGCATCACATTGCCGGCTGTCGTGGCCTTGTTGCGCAACTGAGTGGTGGCGCCGGACAGCAACGCCTGGGACAGCACGGCATAGTGCTCGACGATGTGCGGGTGATGGGCCAGTTCGGTATTGCTGACCAGCGCACCGATGCGCACGCTGCCGTCGTTCTGCACTTCGATCTGCTTGAGGGAGAGGTGATTGACGTCGATCACCTGATCGGCCGGCATGATGTCGAGCTTGACCAGATCCAGCAACGTCGTGCCGCCGGCGAGGAAGAACGTGGTCGGGCTTTTTGCGTGGGTCGTCACGGCCTGTTCGACGCTGTTGGCGCGCACGTAATCAAAGGCTCTCATCAGCTCACCTCCTGGACTTTGATGCGCGCCGACTGGATCGCCGCGAGGATGTTCTTGTACGCGCCGCAGCGGCAGATGTTGCCGCTCATGGCTTCACGCACGCTGTGATCGTCGGTGCCGATATTCTTGTCTTTCAACAACGCCGCCGCGCTCATGATCTGCCCGGAGGTGCAATAGCCGCACTGGTAGGCGTCGTGTTCCCAGAAGGCTTCCTGCACCGGGTGCAACTTGCCGTTCTGCGTCAGGCCTTCGATGGTGGTGATGTCGTCGCCTTCGTGCATGGCTGCGAGGGACAGGCACGAATTGATCGCCACGCCATTCACGTGAACCGTGCAGGCGCCGCACTGGCCGTGGTCGCAGCCTTTCTTGGTGCCGGTCAGCTGCAGGCGATCGCGCAGCACATCCAGCAGTGCGGCGTTGGCCGGCAGGTTCAGGGTGTGGGCCTGGCCGTTGACCTTCAGGGTCATGCGCCGCTCGTCGGCCGCCGGTGGGTCGAGGTCATCGGCGACGGCGGCCTGGGCTTCCAGCGCCTGGGTCCAGATCGGCGCCGTCGCGGCAGCGAGGCTGGACACGCCGATGGATTTCAGAAAGTTACGGCGGGAGGGGACGGTGAAGGCCTTGAGGTCACAAGACACTTCTTGTTTGTTGGGGCGATCAGGCTGATCGGTCATGAACGGGTTCCTCGTCAGCGTTGGGTCAACCTGGCGGCCGACGGTGGGCGGACGCACGGGCAGGGACGGCAGGTGGAGCGGCTGGAGCGATGGCGATTCTCAAAGCGACGGCAGTCTTCAACGATAACCAATGGACAGGCACTGCATTGCGTTGAATCCGGGCATGCACTTGTGAGTCGTTTTCTCTAATCCATGGCGCTTGTGTCAGCGGCGAGGGCTGGCGTCTTGTCGGGATCAGTAAAAGCAGGCAGTGCTGGCCATGGCTCAAGGGTTGTGACCGAGGCACCGGGGGATGGTTGCCGATTTTTCTCGAGCGGAAAAATCACAGGATGTTACAAGTGCCCGGGCCGCTGCATCCGGCCCGGGAACGTTTAGCGTCAGGCGGCCGACGCTTCTTCTTTGAGGGTCGCCATGTCGATGACAAAGCGGTACTTCACGTCACCCTTGATCATGCGCTCGTAGGCTTCGTTGATGTCCTTCATGTGGATCATCTCGATGTCGGAGACGATGCCGTGCCTGGCGCAGAAATCCAGCATGTCCTGGGTTTCCTGAATGCCGCCGATCAGCGAGCCGGCGATGCTGCGGCGTTTGAAGATCAGGTTGAACACGCCTGGCGAAGGGTGCGGCTGATCCGGCGCGCCCACCAGGGTCATGGTGCCGTCGCGCTTGAGCAGGTTCAGGAACGGATCAAGGTTGTGCGGCGCCGCCACGGTGTTGAGGATGAAATCCAGCTGATTGGTCTGGGTGGCCATTTCATCAGGGTTTTTCGACACGATGACTTCATCGGCGCCCAGGCGCAGGCCGTCGTCACGCTTGTTCGGCGAGGTGGTGAACAGCACCACGTGGGCGCCCATGGCGTGGGCGATCTTCACCGCCATGTGACCGAGACCGCCCAGCCCGACAACGCCGACCTTCTTGCCCGGGCCGACCTTCCAGTGGTGCAGCGGCGAGTAGGTGGTGATCCCGGCGCACAGCAACGGCGCGACGGCGGCGAGGTTGTCGCTGTGGGAAATCTTCAGGACGAACTTTTCTTTCACCACGATCTTGTCGGAGTAGCCACCAAAGGTGTTCTCGCCGCCAAACACCGGACCGTTGTAAGTGCCGGTGAAGCCGTTCTCGCAATACTGTTCTTCACCTTCTGCGCAGGACGCGCAGTGCTGGCAGCTGTCGACCATGCAGCCGACGCCAGCGAGGTCGCCGACCTTGAAGTGGGTGACGTTGGCGCCGACTGCGGTGACCTTGCCGACGATTTCGTGGCCCGGCACCGACGGATACAGGGTGTTGTTCCATTCGTTGCGCGCGGTGTGCAGGTCCGAGTGGCAGACGCCGCAGAACAGGATGTCGATCTGCACGTCATCGGCGCCCGGCTCGCGGCGCTCGATCTGCAACGGGGCCAGTTTGTCAGTGGGTTTTTGCGCGGCGTAGCTGTAAGTCTTGATCATTGGGTGATCATCTCCAGTGGGGCAAAAAGACGGGTAACAGCAATCAGTGACAGGCGAGGACGTTCAAAGGTCAATGCCGAAACATGAAACCGTTCCCGCCGGCTGTTTGACGAGCTGTGCGAAGCGGACTGTGTAGACAGAGTGCCGGGTTCAATCTTTCAATTTGCAGGCCGCTATAGGGCCGTGCGGCGGGTAATTCCAACAAATGTCGTGGAATACGGTTTTTTCGTCGTGAATAGACCGCAAATGCGAATATGGCGCTTGCAACCTTCTGTCACACCCAATGAAGATAGCGCAGTCCGACGCTGGCAATGGAGCGCCCATGAATTCCCCACTATCGACCCTGGCCGGGTACACGCCGATTGCCGACGAGCGGATGCCTGTACCCGTCGAAGAGGGCGCTCTGGCCGTGGGTGGATTGAGCGGGGAGAGTTCGCTGGACGCCTTGCTGCGCGCTGCCCGTCAGGCCGCGCCGGCATTGAGTTGGGCCGCTTACCGCGCCGGCCAGCAAATGTATCTGCTGGGCCAGGGCTGTTCCGCCACGGACTGGCCGACCTTGATACCCCGTGAGGAGTTCGACGGCTATTGCCGCAAACACCATTTGCAGCGCTGGGTGACCGGTCATGGCGAGTCCGCCCTGGGCTGGCTGCTGATGCCGGACGTGCAGTGCGACGATCCGTTTTTCGCCGAGCTGGCCGGACGCCTCGGCCTGCGCCTGCAGACCGATGCGCTGGCACGGGCACAGGCGACCCAGCGGGTGCTCTATGAAATCACCTACCTGGCCAGCTCCACCCGTGACCGCTCGGCGTTTTTACAGGGCGTGCACAAGCAGCTCTCGACCCTGATCGACGCGGAAAACTTCTACCTGGCGCTGTACGAAAGCCACAGCGGCAAGATCACTTACCCCTATTACATCGACATCACTGACGTCGACGCCCTCGAAGCGGAAACCTACGAGTTTCTCGATCCCGAGCGGCTGTCCATGACCGGTTATGTGCTGACCACCGAGCAGGCGTTGTTCGTCGATGCTGCCGCCATCGAGCGGGCGAGGGCGCTGGATCGCTTCCACTGCGTGGGCCATCGCCCGGAATTCTGGATGGGTGCGCCGCTGAAAAACGCCTCCGACGACGTGTTCGGCATGCTGGCGATGCAGGTGTATGACGTCGCCCGGGTCTACAGCGTCGAGGATCAAGAGCTGTTTCTGGTAGTGGCTCGCCACGTGGCGATGGCCCTGGACCGCATCCTGCATCGCGCCCAACTGGAAGAAACCGTCGCCCGCCGCACCCTTGAGCTGTCCCGCCTCAACGACGCCCTGCGCAACGAAGTCGCTGACCGCGAACGCGCCGAGCACTTGCAGAGCGCCCTGTTCCAGATCACCGAGTTGTCGAGCCAGCCCGGCGACATGACCGATCTGTTCAAAAGCCTGCACGGCATCGTTGGCGAACTGCTGTTTGCCCTTAACTTCTATATCGCGCTGTTCGACGACGCCACCGGCGAGGTGACGTTTCCCTACTATGTGGATGAACGCCTGACCCGGCGACCCGATCCGCGCCGTGGCGAGCGCGGCTTTACCGAATACGTCATCCGCCAGCGCCGGCCGTGCCTGATCGACGGCGCCGAGGCGCGCTGGCTGGAAAGCATCGGCGAGATCACCCTGCAGAACGAGGTCAACCGGTCCAGTTCGTGGCTGGGCATTCCGTTGTTCGACGGCGACGTGGTGCGGGGCGTGCTGGCGGTGCAGAGCTACACCTCCCATGTCAGCTACTCGTTGCGCGATCAGGAGCTGCTGACCTTCGTGTCGCGTCACATTGACACGGCACTGTCCCGGCGCAGCGCCGCCGAGGCCATCCACACCGCCAATCTGCGTCTGGAAGCCCGGGTTCAGGACCGCACCCGGGAGCTGGACTATGCCAATGCCAAGCTGCAACACGAAAACGCCCACGACGCGCTGACCGGCCTGCCTAACCGCAGCCAGTTGCAGCAGCGCCTGAGAAACGCGTGGGAGAAATTCTGCGAGAAGGGCGAGGAGCTGGCGGTGATGTTCATCGACCTCGACCGCTTCAAAATGGTCAACGACAGCCTCGGCCATCATTCGGGTGATCTGTTGCTGATCCAGGCTGCCGATCGGCTGCGCCACTGCATGCGCGACGGCGACTTGCTGGCGCGATTGGGCGGCGATGAATTCGCCGTGCTGGCCTATGCCGCGCCGCCGGACGTCACCGTGGCGATCGCCGAGCGCATTCTGCTGGCCTTCGACGTGCCGTTCTACATCGACGGCCACGCAGTGTTTTCGTCGTGCAGCATCGGCGTGGTCGGTGCCGATCTGCAGTTTCACAGCGAGCCGGCGGATTTGCTCCGCGACGCCGACACGGCCATGTACCGGGTCAAGAACGCCGGGCGCGACAGCTACGCGGTGTTCAACCAGGAGGTGCGCCGCGAGGTGTCCGACCAGATGGAGCAGGAGACCGCGCTGCGCAATGCCCTCAAGTGCACCGACGAACTGGTGCCGTATTTTCAGCCGATCATCGATGTCGCCAGCGGCCGGATTCTGGCCCTCGAAGCCCTGATTCGCTGGCGTCAGGCCGATGGCCGGATCATCGCGCCGGGGCAGTTTCTGCCGGCGCTGGAGGGCTTGCGCCTGATCGGCCGGCTGGACCTCTACATGCTTCAGCAGGTGGTGGTGATCCTCGCCCATCCCGATCACGCGCACTGGCCGACGGTGCACGTCAACTGCTCCAGCTACAGCATCACCCGCCCGGAGTTTTCCAGCGAAGTCCTCGGTTTGCTCAGTCAGCATGGCGTTGCGCCGTCGCGCATCTGTCTGGAACTCACCGAAGGCGCGCTGGTGGCCGAGCCGGAGCTGGCGCGTCAGGCCATGAAGCATCTGGCGGACAACGGCGTGTCGGTGGTCCTCGATGATTTCGGTGCCGGGTTCTCGTCCCTCAGTTACGTGCATCAGTACCACTTCAGCGGGTTGAAAATCGACAAGTCGTTCACCCTGGAACTGACCACCAGCACCCGCAGCCGGGCCATCGTTCGCGCCATTGTGCGCATGGCCGAATCCCTGGGGCTGACGGTGGTGGCGGAGGGCGTTGAAGACGCCGCGACTCTGGAGCTGCTGCGGGAAATGGGCGCGGGTCAGGCCCAGGGTTATTACTTCTCGATGCCGGTGCCCCAGGACAGGCTGGATTTGAGCGCGTTGCTTTAGAAAGCTGCCCCGCAGGACGGATCATAGCCCCAGCATTTTCCTCAGCGCGCGGACGACATCCGTCTTGCACTGCTCTGTCACGCCGCCCGGGTGCAGATCGAACATGTGCGGCACGCCGGGATAAATGTGCAGCTCGACGGGCACGCCGCTGCGAGAGAGATGGCCCGCGTAGGCCATGTCTTCATCCACGAACAGATCCAACGCACCGACAGCGATGAAGCTCGGCGGCAGGTGGCTGAGGTCAGTGGCCAGCGCGGGAGAAAACAGCGCCGCCTGCTCATCGTTGCAGAGGTACTCGCCGCGGTAGCACTGCCAGCAGAATTGGTTGGCCTCCCGTGACCAGCTGAACGTACCGGTGCCGGGGTTTTGCACGGGTGCATCGGCGGTGCCGGTGCGAGGGTCGAGCATGGGATAAATGAGGACCGAGCCGGCGACGGAAATCTCGCCACGGTCCCGGGCAAGCAGTGTCAACGCCGCAGCAAGTCCGCCGCCCGCGCTGTGCCCCATGATTGCAATGCGGCCAGGATCGACGCTCAGCGCAGCATGCTCTCGGTGAAGCCATTCAAGTCCGCGATAGCAGTCCTCCAGCGGCGCGGGAAACGGATGCTCCGGCGCGAGCCGATAATCGACGGCGACGATCACGGCGCCCAACTCAATCGCCAGATCCGCCAAGTAGTCGTCGGCCATTTCCGGGCAACCCAGCACGTACCCGCCGCCATGCACGTAGAGAATCGCGGGGAGGTCGTGGGCATCAGCGCTTTTCCCAGGTCGGTAGAGGCACAGCCGCAGTGTGTGGGCGGCTGCGGGCTGACTGACCCAGTGCTGTTCACCGCGCGCAAGTCCGGCAGGTTTGAAGGTGGCGTGGATACGTGTGCGAATGTCGGCGAGCTGGCTCAGCGTCCATTCGCTGGACACTTCGTCGCGAAAGAAGGGGTACTCGGGATCCAGCAGTTGGTCGGGGTCCACGAATAATCTCCTGGGCGAAGAGGGGGGACTCGAAGAGCCCCCCGATGTTCTGCGCTTACAACCACGCCTTGATACGCGCGCACACCGCCGGGGTGGAAATCCCGTAGCGATCATGCAGTGTCGGCAGGGCGCCGGCGTCTAGGAAGGCGTCGGGCAGGGCGATCTGCCGGAACGTTGGCGTCACGCCGTTGCGCAAGAGCACCGTCGCCACCGCTTCACCCAGCCCGCCGATGATGGAATGGTTTTCCGCCGTCACCACCAACCGTCCGGGTTTGCGCGCTTCGGCGAGAAGGGTCTGCTCGTCCAGCGGCTTGATGGTCGGCACGTGCAGCACTGCCACATCGACGCCGTCGGCTTGCAGTGCCTTCGCCGCTTCCAGCGCGCGCATGGTCATCAGCCCCGTGGAGATGATCAGCACATCGTTGCCGGTGCGCAGGGTCTTGGCCTTGCCGATCTCGAAGGTGTAGCCGTATTCGTCGAGCACCAGCGGGACATTACCGCGCAACAGGCGCATGTACACCGGACCTTGATGGGCGGCGATGGCTGGCACTGCCTGTTCGATTTCCAGCGCGTCGCAAGGGTCGACGATCATCAGGTTGGGCATGGCGCGGAAGATCGCCAGATCGTCGGTCGCCTGATGGCTCGGGCCATATCCAGTGGTCAGGCCGGGCAATCCGCAGACGATCTTGACGTTGAGGTTTTCTTCGGCGATGGCCATGCAGATAAAGTCATAGGCCCGACGGGACGCGAACACCGCGTAGGTAGTGGCGAAGGGGACGAAGCCTTCTCGGGCCATGCCGGCCGCTGCGCTCATCAGCAACTGCTCGGCCATACCCATCTGGTAGAACCGCTCCGGGTGGGCCTTGGCGAAAATGTGCAGATCAGTGTATTTCGACAGGTCGGCGGAGAGTCCGACGATGTCCGCGCGTTGCTCGGCGAGGGCCGCCAGCGCGTGGCCGAATGGCGCCGGGCGTGTGGCCTGGCCTTCGGACGCAATCGAAGCAATCATCGCCGACGTCGTCAGGCGTTTCTTGCCGGGCTCGTTGTGGGTCAGTGCGCTCATGCCGTTCTCCCGAGTTGCAAATTTTCCAGTGCCAGATCCCACTCGTTTTCATCGACGCGAATGAAGTGGGTTTTCTCGCGGGTCTCCAGAAAGTCCACGCCTTTGCCCATTTTGGTGTCGCAGATGATCACCCGAGGTTGCGCACCGGTATGGTTGCGCGCGGCGTCAAAGGCGCTGACCAGGGCGTCGATGTTATTGCCGTCGACACGCTGGGTGAACCAGCCGAAGGCCTGCCAGCGGTCAACGATGGGTTCGAACGCCAGCACTTCGCTGGAATGGCCGTCGGCCTGCTGGTTGTTCACGTCGATGATCGCGATGAGGTTGTCCAGCTTCCAGTGGGAGGCCGACATCGCCGCTTCCCAGGTCGAGCCTTCGTTCAACTCGCCGTCCGAGAGCAGGTTGTAAACGAACGAGGTGGAGTGCTTGCGCTTGAGGCCCAGGCACGCGCCGACGGCAATGCCCAGTCCGTGTCCCAGCGAGCCGCCGGTGATTTCCATGCCTGGTGTGTAAGCGGCCATGCCCGACATGGGCAGGCGGCTGTCATCGGAGCCGTAGGTTTCCAGCTCATCGAGCGGAATGATCTCGGCTTCGATCAACGCGGCGTAAAGCGCGATGGCGTAGTGACCGATGGACAGGTAAAAACGGTCCCGATCTTCCCATTCGGGGTCTTGCGGCTGATAGCGCAAGGCATGGAAGTAGGACACCGCGAGCAGATCGGCCGCGCCCAACGCCTGACCGACATACCCCTGGCCCTGAACCTGCCCCATGCGCAGGGCGTGGCGACGAATATTGAAGGCGCGCTGGGCCAGCGACAAAGCGGCGTGACCCGATGGACTGATGTTCATGTGAGTGGCTCCTTTTATTAGCGATTGACGGACGCGGCGGGGATGCGCAGCACCAGCAGGGCGCCGATGCACAACACGCCGGTGATCAGGTACATGCCGATGGCGCTTGAGCCAGTTGTGGTGGTGATCCAGCCGATCAGGTATGGCGAGCAGAAGCCGGCGAGGTTGGCGAAGCTGTTGATGCCGGCGATCCCTGCGGCGGCGGAAACCCCGCCCAGCAGCGTGGTCGGAAGCATCCAGAACAGTGACGATGCCGAGAGCACACCGGAGGCGGCGAGGCACAGGCTGAGCACCGACAGCAGCAGATTGCCCCCCAGCAACGCCGCCAGCGACAGGCCAATGGCGCCGGCGATCATCGGGGCCACCAGGTGCCAGCGCCGCTCGCGGTGCTTGTCGCCACTGCGGCCCATCAACAGCATGGCCGCGATGGCGCACATGTACGGCAGGCTGGTCAACAGGCCGATGTGCAGTGGGTCGGCGACGCCGGCGTTGCGGATCAGCGTCGGCAGCCAGAAGGTGATTGCGTACTGACCCATGACCACGCAGAAATAGATGCACGCCAGCAGCCACAGGCGCCGATCACGAATGAACTCCCCGACTGACGCGTGGGTGACTTTCTGGCTGTTGTCCTCGGCAAGCTCCTTGTTGACCAGATCCTTTTCCTCGTCGTTGAGCCAGGTGGCCTGGTGCACGCCGTCCTTGAGGTAACTCAGCACCAGCAGCCCGACGATCAGGGTGGGAATGGCTTCGATGACAAACATCCACTGCCAGCCGGCCCAGCCGTGCACGCCGGCGAACTGGGTCATGATCAGCCCGGACAGCGGCCCGCCGATCATTCCCGACAGCGGAATGGCGATGAACCACAGCACAGTCATTCGCGCCCGGCGGTAAGACGGAAACCAGTAGGTCAGATAGAGCAGCAGGCCCGGTGCGAGACCGGCTTCGGCGATGCCCAGCAGAAAGCGCAGGCCATAGAACTGCCAGGCGGTTTCAACGAAAGCGAAGAGGGCGGAGATGATGCCCCAGGAAATCATGATGCGGGCGATCCAGCGGCGAGCACCGACCCGATGCAGGATCAGGTTGCTCGGCACCTCGCAGAGGAAATAGCCGAGGAAGAACATGCCGGCGCCGAGCCCGTACACCGCTTCGCTCAGGGCCAGGTCGTTCATCATCTGCAGCTTGGCGAAGCCGACATTCACCCTGTCCAGGTAGGCGCACAGGTAGCACAGCATCAGAAACGGCATCAGCCGCCACGCGGTTTTGCGGTAGGCATTGGTGCGGACGGAAACGACCGCATCCAGGGAGAGGGTAGTCATGATGGTCTGATCTCTTGTTTTTATGGTCAGCTGCGGCTGAAACGTCGATTCAGAACAGCGCCGGCGACCTCGGCCGGCGCAGAAGGCATCAATGGATGAGCATGCCGCCGTTCACGTCCAGGGTAATGCCGGTCAGGTAGGACGACAGGTCGCTGGCCAGAAACAACGCAGCGTTGGCGACATCCTGTGCCGCGCCCAGGCGACCCAGAGGAATGCCGTCGATAATTGCGTGGCGGCGCTCGTCCTGCATCAGGCCGCCGGTGATGTCGGTGTGAATCAGGCCCGGCGCGATGGAGTTCACGCGCACGTTGTCCGGCCCCAGCTCCCGCGCCATCGCTTTGGCCAGGCCCAGTACGCCGGCTTTTGCTGCGCTGTAGTGTGGCCCGCCGAAAATGCCGCCGCCACGTTGCGCCGACACTGATGACATGCAGACGATGCTCCCGGCCTTTTGCTCGCGCATCAGCGGAATCACCGCCTGGGACATCTGCAAGGTGCCGCGCAGGCTGACGTCGAGCACTTTGTCGTAGTCGCCGGGGCGAATGTCGAGGGTCTTGAGGGGTTGGGTGATGCCGGCGTTGTTGATCAACACGTCGATGCGGCCGAAGTGTTCGATGACCCGCGCGACGGCTTGTTTGACCTGCGCTTCGTCGGCGACGTTGGCGGCGAGGCCCAGGTGACCTTCGCCCAGGGAAGCGGCGGCGTCGCGGGCGGCGGATTCGTCGAGGTCGAGGATGACCACGCGGGCGCCCTGTTGAGCGAAGGTGGCAGCGGTGGCGCGACCGATACCGCGAGCGGAGGCGGCGCCGGTGATGATTGCGATTTTGCCTTGAAGGAGCATGGGCGTGATCTCGTGTGATTATTGTTATGGGCTGGATCAGCGGGAAGCGAACCTTTTCGCTGTCCGAAATATCTGGCCGGATCAGCTTGTGCTCCGTGCAAGGGTCGAGCAATGACGCAAAAGTCATTGGATGCTGAAAAAAATTCAGCACTCGTCACGCCTCGTTCGTGGTGATTGAATGTCGGCTCCCGACATAACAAGAACTCACCCGGAGCCGGACCATGAGGCGTATCGACGAAGCACCTGCCAGCGTGCCACCGCTGAAAGCCATTCAGGCCTTCGAGCAGACCGCGCGCTTTGGCAACGTCGCCCGGGCGGCGGAAGTGCTGGACCTGACGCCCTCGGCAGTCAGCCATCAACTCGCCAGGCTGGAAGCGATGATTGGCCGCCAGCTGTTTGTGCGTGCGGCGCGCGGGGTCACGCTGACGCCGGTGGGCGAGCAGTACCTGAAGGATGTTTCCGGGTTGCTGCACAGCCTGGCCATCGCCACGGAGCGGGCGGGCAGCGACGTCAGCCTCGACTGCCTGCGGCTGCATTCCTCGCCCAGCTTCGGGCTGCTCTGGTTGATGCCGCGACTGGAGGCCTTCCGCCTGAGCCACCCCGACATTCAGATCAATCTGTCGTGCTCCTATGAGTCGCTGCATTTCAGTCGCGACAAAATCGACGTCGACATTCGCCACGGCGAGCCGAACTGGCCGAGCTTCGAAGTGCGCACGGTGCGCAACGAAACCTTCGCCGTACTGGCTTCACCCAAGCTCGTCGGCCAGCGTGCGGTCGCTCAGGCCTCCGACTTGCTGGACCGGGATTTGATTCTCTCGGAAGCCACGCTGCTGCGCTGGCCTGCCTGGTTTGCCCAGCATGGTCTGGCACGCCCGGAAAAACCTTACGCGCTGAGTTTTGACCGCTCGTACATGACGCTCGAGGCCGCCAGCCACGGCCTGGGTTTTGCACTCGAAAGCACGTTGCTGGCGCAGAAATACCTGGCAAGCGGAGCGCTGGTCGAGGTGGCGCCCGAAGCGCTGTCAGCCCCGGTCGCGGCTCATCATCTGGTATTCCCGAAAGCGCACTCCGGATTTCCCCGGGTGCGGCGCTTTCTCGAATGGATGGAGGGCGAGTTGGGGCATGGGTTTGTGTTCTAAGGGGCAGTCGGCGGAGGTGGATCATTTCTGACATCACAACTCGTCATCCCAAATCGTGAAACATTCCGCAACATTTCTCTTCGGGGCGAGTCAACGCTACATCTCCCTGCAAAGAATTGTTCATGAAAACCCCTCGACCCTCCGCACGTCTCAAGCCGCTCAATGAATTGCGTAATCTGAAAATGGCCCGTTCCGCCCACGCCTATGTGCGGGGCAGCACGGTGCAGTTTTACGAATGGCTGCACAGCCAGTCCGGCCGGCGTCTGCCCAGCGGCCCGCCGGTGTGGATCTGCGGCGACTGTCACGCCGGTAATCTCGGTCCCACCGGCGATTCGAAAGGGCGCATCGATATCCACATCCGCGATCTGGATCAGACGGTGATTGGCAACCCGGCCCACGACTTGGTACGTCTGGCGCTGTCCCTGGCCACCGCTGCCCGTGGTTCCGATCTGCCCGGCGTCGCCACCGCAAGAATGCTCGAAGAGATGATGCAGGGCTACGAGCTGGCGTTCGAAGACGGGGCCGACGAGGAGCCGGCGCGCCCGGCGCAGGTGAAGGCGGGCATGCGCAGCGCTGTTCAGAGGACTTGGAAGCATCTGGCTCAAGAGCGCATCGAAGACACGCGGCCGACCATTCCGCTGGGCAAGCATTTCTGGTCGTTGTCCCGCGATGAGCGTCATGGCCTGAAAGACCTGTGCTCGACGCCGGAGATTCATGCGCTGGTGACGTCGCTGAAGGGCCGATCGAAGGATGACCGCGTAGAGATGCTCGATTGCGCGTACTGGGTGAAGGGTTGCAGCTCGCTGGGCCTGCTGCGTTATGCGGTCCTGTTGAGCGTGGGCGACGATGAGGATCAGGAGTACTGCCTGCTCGACGTCAAGGAAGCCGTCGCTGCCGCCGCGCCACGCACTCCGCGGGCGGGCATGCCCCGTGACAATGGCAAGCGCGTGGTGGAAGGCGCCCGGCATCTGTCGCCAGGGCTCGGCAACCGGATGATCGCGACGCGCATGCTTGACCACGGCTTCTTCGTCCGCGAACTGCTGCCCCAGGACATGAAGCTTGAGCTTGATCAGCTGAGCGAACGCGAAGCGATGAAAGCGGCCGGTTACCTGGCCCGCGTCGTCGGCCTCGCCCACGCCCGGCAGATGGACCTCGCCACGCGCTCGTCATGGATGCGTGAACTGCAGCTCAACCGCTCGCACACGCTGGATGCGCCGTCTTGGCTGTGGAGCAACGTCGTGCATCTGGTGGGCAGCCACGAGCAAGGCTATCTGGAGCATTGCCGCCGGTATGCGCTGGAGAATTGATACGCGCTCCAGAATTGATTCAAACGTCGGCGCCTGCTTGACCTCCACTTAGGTGGAGGTTCGAGACTGGGCGCTCTCACGTTCAGGATCGCCGTCATGACGCAAACCCCCGCTGCTGCTCCGTTCACCTTGTACAACCCCGAGGGCTTGTACGATCCGGCCCCCAACGCCTATTCCCACCTCGCCGCCGTTGCCCCGGGCGCCGAGTGGCTGTTTGTCGCCGGGCAGGGCGGGGAGGATGCCCAAGGCCAGCTTTCCCCGGTCTTTGCCGACCAGGCAGCCCAGGCCATCGCCAACCTGCGCACCGCGCTGCAATCCCGCGGGGCCGACCTTCACCATATCTTCAAACTGACGCTGCTGATGGTTGATCACTCGGAAGAACGGTTGCGTCTGTGGGTCGAGCAGGCGGATCTCGCATGGGCCGGCACTATGAAGCCGGTATGCACACTCATCCCCGTCCCACGCCTGGCGCTGGACGGGATGCTGATCGAGATCGAAGCGGTGGCAGCACTCATGCCCAGAGACTGATTGGTTTTCAGTGGGACCGGCTTCAGCCGGGAATAGGCCAGTCTCAACACTATAAATTCTGCAGTGTGACCGCCGACGCCTTCCCGGCTAAAGCCGGTCCCACAGTCGAGGTATGCCAGTCTCACTGGGGTTACGCGGTCGATTCGTGGGACCGGCTTCAGCCGGGAAGAGGCCAGCGTGGACACCATCAATTCTGCAGCGTGACTGCCGACGCCTTCCCGGCTAAAGCCGGTCCCACAGCCGAGGTTTGCCAATCTCACTGCGGGTACGCGTGCCTTCAGTGGGACCGGCTTCAGCCGGGAAGAGGCCAGTGTGAACACCATCAATTCTGCAGTGTGACTGCCGACGCCTTCCCGGCTAAAGCCGGCCCCACAGCCGAGGTTTGCCAATCTCACTGGGGGTACGCGTGCCTTCAGTGGGACCGGCTTCAGCCGGGAAGAGGCCAGTGTGAACACCATCAATTCTGCAGTGTGACTGCCGACGCCTTCCCGGCTAAAGCCGGTCCCACAGTCGAGGTTTGCCAGTCCCACTGGGGTACGCGGTCGATTAGTGGGACCGGCTTCAGCCGGTAAGAGGCCAGTGTGAGCACCATCAATTCTGCAGTGTGACCGCCGACGCCTTCCCGGCTAAAGCCCGCCCACAGTCGAGGTTTGCCAGTCTCACTGGGGTACGCGGTCGATTAGTGGGACCGGCTTCAGCCGGGAAGAGGCCAGTGTGAGCACCATAAATTCTGCAGTGTGACCGCCGACGCCTTCCCGGCTAAAGCCGGTCCCACAGTCGAGGTTTGCCAGTCTCACTGGGGTACGCGGTCGATTCGTGGGACCGGCTTCAGGCGGGAAGAGGCCAGCGTGGACACCATCAATTCTGCAGCGTGACTGCCGACGCCTTCCCGGCTAAAGCCCGCCCACAGTCGAGGTTTGCCAGTCTCACTGGGGTACGCGGTCGATTAGTGGGACCGGCTTCAGCCGGGAAGAGGCCAGTCTGAACGCCATCAATTCTGCAGCGTGACTGCCTACGCCTTCCCGGCTAAAGCCGGTCCCACAGTCGAGGTTTGCCTGTCCCCTTGGGAGTACGCTGTGCCTTCAGTGGGACCGGCTTCAGCCGGGAAGAGGCCATTCTGAACGCCATCAATTCTGCAGCGTGACTGCCGACGCCTTCCCGGCTAAAGCCGCTCCCACAGTCGAGGTTTGCCAGTCCCACTGGGGTACACGGTCGATTCGTAGGACCGGCTTCAGCCGGGAAGAGGCCAGTCTGAACGCCATCAATTCTGCAGCGTGACCGCCGACGCCTTCCCCGCTAAAGCCGGTCCCACAGTCGAGGTTTGCCAGTCTCACTGGGGGTACGCGGTCGATTAGTGGGACCGGCTTCAGCCGGGAAATCACCTGCAAAACCCATAACAGGCCTACCGGGTGGACCGCTTGCTGGTAAATTGGCGCATGCGTCATGTGTTGGGCCATTATTGGTTCCAGAGAGGGTGATTCGCGCTGGTGTGTCAGCCCTTGTCCTCGACGCTTGTCTTTGTTCAATCTTTCCTGCTGAAGGGATTTAAACCATGCGGCAATTTGCGGCCCTCGCTCTGTTTCTCAGTCTCAACGCATTCGCCCAGGACGCCCCCCAGCCGATCGCCAAATGGACGCTGCTCGACCAGTTCGACAAGGCCTACACGTTGGACGATCAGGCCCAGGTGCTGTTGATCGCCCGCAGCATGGCGGCGGCGAAGATGGTCAACGCCGCACTGGAAAACAATCCTGAGGGTTACCTGGAGCAGCGCCACGTTGTGTACGTGGCAGACATCGAGAAGATGCCGTCCCTGATAAAGATGGTCGCAGTGCCTGCCATGCGTTCGGCCAAGTTTCGCATTTTGCTTGACCGTGACGCCCGGGTCGCCTCGGCGTATGACGGCGACCGCGAAACCGTGCAGTGGCTGACGCTGAAAAACGGCACGGTCGTCCGTCAGGAACGTTTCTCGGATGGCGAGCAGCTCAAGCAGGCCATTGCCAAACTGGGTTCGCAGTCGGCTAGCCGTTGAGCGCGGCCTTTTCGAAGATCAGGCGCAGGTAGCCGGCGATGGTCGACGCATCGCCGTAGACCTCTCGCAGCGCCTGCTCGGCGCTGGACAAGTGCAGCGCCAGTTGCCGCTTGACCTTGTCCTCGCCGTAGAGCGAAACGAACGTGGATTTGCCGTCGTCCTTGCCTTGATCCTTGTCGCTGTCGGCGCAGCGGTCGCGCAGATCGTCGTACATCTGGAAAGCCTGGCCCAGCTCCATGGCGAAGTTCTGCAACAGCGGCCGCTGATCAGCCCGCGCGCCGCTGATCAGCCAGACCATGTCCATGATCGCGCCGAACAGCACGCCGGTTTTCAGGTTGTTGGTCAGGGCGATCTCGTCCGCATCACGGCTGCGCTGGCCGTCGCGCAAATCCTGAAACTGCCCGCGCACCAAGCCTTGCATGCCAACGGTATTGGCCAGCACTTCGACCAGTTCGGTACGGGTGGTGGCGGCCAGATCGCTGATGCTGGCAACGACACCGAAGGCGCGGCTGAGCAGGGCGATGGCGGTCAGAATGGCCACGTCCTCACCGAACTTCAGGTGAACCGTGGGCTGACCGCGCCGCAGCGAGGCGTTGTCCATGCACGGCATGTCGTCGAGCACCAGCGATGCAGCATGAATCATCTCGACGGCGCAGCCCAGGTCCACGGCCTGGCGCCTGATCGTGTGGCTGTTTTCACGGCCGTCCTCAACCAGCCCTTCGGCAGCGAGCACCAATAGCACCGGGCGCATGCGCTTGCCCGGCGCCAACGTCGATTCACGCATGGCCAGCGCCACCAGATCGCGCTCGTTGCCGGATTCCGGCAGCAGCTCGGAGAGGCGCGTCTCGATCGCCGCCCGGACGTCTCCCAGTCGCCCGGCAAAGCCCGATTTGATTGTTGTGTCGACGTTACCTGCCATCGGTCTTTCCCTATGCTTTAGCGGTAAAACTGTTCGTC
This sequence comes from Pseudomonas sp. HP_01, assembly GCF_055284355.1. Lineage (NCBI taxonomy): Bacteria > Pseudomonadati > Pseudomonadota > Gammaproteobacteria > Pseudomonadales > Pseudomonadaceae > Pseudomonas > Pseudomonas sp. HP_01. Next base: position 168,469 of record NZ_JBTOPV010000023.1, read on the forward strand.
GCGGAACGGTTCGGCGTGCGAGACCGGTCATCACGGAACGACTGCTGTTTCTTAATGCCTCAAGATACGGCAAAGTTGTACAGGAAAATCGGTTTTGTACAAGATTGCGTCTGCAGAAGACCGTATAGCCGGTTCAATAATTCAGCTGCATGGAGCGAGTATGACTCACAGCGATATGGGTCGTCGAAAAGACGATCACCTCGATATCGTGCTGGAGAGGCGCGCCAGCGTGCGCTCCTCCTTTTCCGGACTGGACGACATCCGCTTCGAACACTGCGCGCTGCCGGAGTTGAATCTGGACGACGTTGACGTGAGCAGCTCGCTGCTGGGCATTGCATTGCGCGCGCCGCTGCTCATCAGTTCCATGACCGGTGGGGCGGACCGGGCTACCGCGATCAATCGTCATCTGGCCGAAGCCGCTCAGGAGCTGGGCATCGCCATGGGCGTAGGCTCGCAGCGCGTGGCCTTGCAACGCGGCGGTGATCAGGGCCTGACCCGCGAACTGCGGCGTCTGGCGCCGGACATCGCCTTGCTGGGCAACATCGGCGCCGCGCAGTTGATCGAGCCTGACGGCCTGGACATGGCCCGCCGTGCGGTCGACATGCTCCAGGCCAATGCGTTGATTATTCATTTGAACCCCTTGCAGGAAGCTGTTCAGGCCGGCGGCGACCGGCGCTGGCAGGGCATTCTCGACGCCATCCACCGCGTGGTGCTTGATGTCGGCGTGCCGGTGGTGGTCAAGGAAGTGGGCGCTGGCCTGTCTGCCGATGTGGCGCTCGCGCTGGTGCAGGCCGGGGTGCAGGTGCTGGACATAGCCGGGCTTGGCGGCACCAGTTGGGCCGCTGTCGAGGCCGAGCGCGCCGAAAATCCGGCCGATCGTGAAGTTGCCATGGCGTTTGCGCAATGGGGCATCCCGACCGCCGTCAGCCTGGCCATGGTTCGCCAGGCCTTGCCGGACACGCCGCTGATTGCTTCCGGCGGCATTCACAATGGCATCGACGTGGCCAAGGCCATTCGGCTCGGCGCGGACGTTGTGGGTCAGGCTGCCGGCGTGCTGCGCAACGCGACTCTGTCGACCGCTGCGGTTATCGAACACTTCGACATCGTCATCCGCCAGCTGCGCATCGCCTGTTTCTGTACCGGTTCAGCGGACCTTCGCGCGTTGCGCAGGGCCCGCTTGCTGGCCCCCGACACCCTGCAGTCGTTGCTGTCATGACGCATTTTGCCGTCGTGGCGCCGGCGTTCTACAGCCACTTTCAGGCGTTTCAGGCGCTGGCCGGGACGCTGATCGACCGCGGTCATCAGGTGACCTTTTTTCAGCAGGCCGATGCACGGCGCTGGCTGACCGATCCGCGCATCGGCTTTCATGCTCTCGGTGCCCTCAGTCATCCGCCGGGCAGTCTTGAAGCAGCGTTGCGGCGTGCCGCCTGTTCGAACAATCCGTTGCGCCTGCGCCGGGTGATCCGCGACCTGTGCGACACCACGCGCATGCTCAGTGCCGAGCTGCCATCAGCGCTGGCGGTGCGGCAGATCGAGGCCTTGCTGTGTGATCAGATGGAAGCGGCCGGCGGGATGGTCGCCGAAGGGCTGGGCTTGCCGTATGTCTCGGTGGCCTGCGCCTTGCCGGTCAATCGCGAGCCGCAGTTGCCGCTGCCGGTGATGCCCTTTGCCTACGCCACCGATGAACGCAGTCAGCATATGTTCGAAGGCAGCCGCAAAGTGTACGACTGGCTGATGGGGCCTTTGAGCAAGGTGCTGCGTGAAGCTTCACGGCGCCTGGCCATCGAGCCCCGCGACGGGCTGCATGAATGCCTCTCGCCCTATGCGCAGATCAGCCAGACTCTCTCCGGTTTCGATTTCCCCCGTCAGCATCCACCGGCGAATTTTCACGCGGTCGGGCCACTGCGGGCGGCTCAACACGAACAACAGGGTGAGTGGCCGATAGACGCCGGTCGGCCGTTCATCTTTGCCAGCCTCGGCACGCTGCAGGGCAGTCGTTTTGACATGTTCAAGCGCATCGCTACGGCCAGCCGACAAATGAATGCGCAGTTGCTGGTCGCCCACTGCGGCGGGCTCGATGCGCGGCAGGAGCAGCGGTTGATAAAGGCCGGTGCGACCTGGGTGACCGACTTCGCGCCGCAACAGTGGGCGCTGCAACAGGCCGATGCGTTGGTGACCCACGGCGGGCTGAACACCGTGATGGACGCCATCGTCGCGCGCACGCCGATGCTGGTCATGCCCATCGCCTTCGATCAGCCGGGCGTTGCTTCGCGCGTTAGCCATGCCGGGATTGGCCTGCAACTGCGGCGCGGCGCCGGGGCAGCGCAGATTCGCGAGCGACTTGCGCAACTGCGCGGGTTGTCCACCGAACCTTTTGATCGCCTGGCAGCCGAGCTGACGAACGCTGGCGGCACGTCCCGCGCGGCCGACATTGTCGAAGCCGTGGTGCGCACGGGCGAACCCGTGCTGGCGGGGTTGGTGCCATGACCTATGACCTGATTCTCGCCGGCGGCGGACTGGCCAACGGTCTGATCGCCTGGCGCCTCAAACAGCTGCGGCCGGAGCTGCGGGTGCTGTGCATCGAAGAGCAGCCGCACCTGGGCGGAAATCACACCTGGTCCTATCACGCAGGCGACCTCACGGCCGAGCAGCATCAATGGCTGCAGCCTCTGGTGGTGCAGCGATGGGCTACCTACGATGTGCACTTTCCGCAACGCTCGCGCCGGTTGAACAGCGGCTACGCCAGCATAACCTCGGAACGCTTTGCCGAGGTCATTGAGCCCGCCTTGGGCGATGCGCTGCTGACCGGCCGACGGATCACCGAGCTCACCCCGAACGCCGTGGTGCTGGACAGCGGCGAGCGGCTTCAGGCCAACGCGGTGATTGATGGCCGCGGTGTGCAGGCCACGGCGCACATGGTGTTGGGGCAGCAGGCGTTCCTGGGACAGTTGCTGCGCTTGCAGGCGCCCCATGGCCTGACCGCGCCGATCATCATGGACGCCCGCGTCGCGCAGAGTGAGGGCTACCGCTTCGTCTACGTGCTGCCTTTTTCAGCCGACACCTTGCTGATCGAGGACACCCATTACGTCGATCAGCATTCGTTTTCCGCTGACCAGCTTCGTCAGCACATTGCCGACTACGCCGCCGCCCATGGCTGGGAGATGGCCGAGTGCCTGCGCGAAGAGCAGGGCGTGTTGCCGATCACCCTGGCCGGGGATTTCGCCGGATTCTGGCGTGAGGCAGCGGGGCAGCCGCGATCCGGATTGCGGGCCGGGCTGTTCCACTGCACCACCGGCTATTCGCTGCCCCATGCCGTGCGGCTGGCGGAGTGGATTGCTGCTCAGCCCACGCTGGATGCCGGGTCGCTGGATGCTGGCATTCGCGCCATCGCTCAACACGCCTGGCAATCCCAACGCTTCTACCGGCTGCTTAACCGCATGCTGTTTCTGGCCGGACGTCCGTCCAATCGCTGGCAGGTGATGCAGCGGTTCTATGGCCTGTCCGAAGGCCTGATCAGCCGTTTCTACGCAGGGCGCAGTACCCTGGCCGACAAGCTGCGCGTGCTCACCGGCAAGCCGCCGGTACCGATCAACGAGGCGGTCAAGGCCGCTGTTCGTTACCTGCCCAGGCACTACCAGGCCAGGCATCACCTGCCTAAGCACAACGAGAATTGAAATGACTCAAGCAAAAAGCGCAATTGTGATTGGCGCCGGTTTCGGCGGCCTGGCCCTGGCCATCCGGCTCCAGGCGGCGGGCGTGCAGACGACGCTGCTGGAAAAACGCGACAAGCCCGGCGGCCGCGCCTACGTCTACGAAGATCAGGGCTTCACCTTCGACGCGGGGCCGACGGTGATCACCGACCCGACAGCCATCGAAGAGCTGTTCACCGCCGCCGGCAAATCCATCAAGGATTACGTCGAGTTGTTGCCGGTGTCGCCTTTCTACCGGCTGTGCTGGGAAGACGGCACCAAGTTCGATTACGCCAACGATCAGCAGTCCCTGGACGCCCAGATCGCCGCACTGAACCCCAAGGACGTCGCCGGTTATCAGCGCTTTCTGGCGTACTCCAAAGCGGTCTTTCAGGAAGGCTATCTGAAGCTGGGCGCAGTGCCGTTCCTGTCCTTCCGCGACATGGTCCAGGCCGGGCCGCAGCTGGCCAAGTTGCAGGCATGGCGCAGCGTGTATTCGATGGTGTCGCAGTTCATCGAAGACGACAAACTGCGCCAGGCGTTCTCCTTCCACTCGTTGCTGGTCGGCGGGAACCCGTTTGCGACGTCCTCCATTTACACGCTGATTCATGCCCTGGAACGTCAGTGGGGCGTGTGGTTTCCCAAGGGCGGGACCGGTGCGCTGGTGCAGGGCATGGTCAAGCTGTTCGAGGACATCGGCGGGCGCTTCGAGCTGAACGCCGATGTCGCCAGCATTGACACCAGTGGCCAGAGAGTGACCGGCGTACGACTCAAGGATGGCCGGCAGATCAGCGCCGATTGCGTGGCTTCCAATGCCGATGTCATGCACACCTACGCCGAACTGCTCGGCGGCCACCCGCGCGGGGTCAAGGAAGGGGCTCGTTTGAAGGGCAAACGCTTCAGCAATTCGCTGTTCGTCATCCACTTCGGGCTCAAGCGTCCGCAGCCCCAGTTGCAGCACCACACGGTGTGCTTTGGCCCGCGCTACAAGGCGCTGATTCAGGAAATTTTCCAGGGCGCGGCGCTGGCCGAAGATTTCTCGCTGTACCTGCACGCGCCGTGCATCACTGACCCCAGCCTGGCGCCCCCGGGCTGCTCGAGCCATTACGTGCTGTCGCCGGTGCCGCACCTGGGCAATGCCGATATCGACTGGGAAGTGGAAGGGCCGCGCTATCGCGACCGCATCTTCGCGTACCTGGAGAAGTACTACATGCCGGGTCTGCGTGAGGATCTGGTCACCAGCCGCATCTTTACGCCTCAGGATTTCAAGGGCGAGCTCAACGCGCACCTCGGTTCGGCGTTTTCCCTGGAGCCGATCCTGCGCCAGAGCGCGTGGTTCCGCCCCCACAACCGCGACGCAAGCCTGAGCAATATGTATCTGGTCGGCGCGGGCACGCACCCCGGCGCTGGCGTGCCGGGTGTCATCGGTTCGGCCAAAGCCACCGCGGGGTTGATGCTGGAGGACCTGCACTCATGAGCGTCGCCGATCAGGCGCTGCTCGACCACGCCACCCAGAGCATCGAAGTCGGCTCGAAAAGCTTCGCCGCCGCGTCACGCCTGTTTGACCCGGTCACTCGTCGCAGCGCGGTGATGCTCTACGCGTGGTGCCGGCATTGCGACGACGTCATTGACGGTCAGGAAGCGGGGCACTCGGCGACGGTGGTCAGTCAGCAGGAAGTCACCGAGCGCCTGCAACGGCTGATCGCCCAGACCCACGCCGTGTATGCCGGTACGCCGACCCACAGTCCGGCGTTCGAGGCGTTCCGGGAAGTTGTTCTGCGCCATGGCATCGAGCAGCGGTACGCCCTGCAGCATCTGGACGGCTTCGGGATGGACGTCAGCCAGCGCGAGTATCGGCGCATCGACGACACCCTGGAGTACTGCTATCACGTGGCCGGGGTGGTCGGTTTGATGATGGCGCAGATCATGGGCGTGAGTGACGAGGCCACGCTCGACCGCGCCTGTGATCTGGGTCTGGCCTTCCAGCTGACCAACATCGCCCGGGACATCGTCGAAGACGCCTCGGTAGGGCGCTGCTACCTGCCGGGGGACTGGCTGGATGAGTTGGGCATTCCCCACGATCGCCTTGCAGCCCCGGAATACCGTCCGGCGGTAGCCGTATTGGCGAAGCGGCTGGTGGACATGGCCGAGCCGTATTACGAGAGCGCCAACGCCGGGCTGACCGCGCTGCCGTGGCGCTCGGCCTGGGCGGTGGCGACGGCGGGGTGCGTCTACCGCGAGATCGGTGTGAAGGTCAGGCAGCGCGGCGCTCGGGCGTGGGATACGCGGGTTTCCACCAGCAAGCTGGACAAGCTTCGTCTGGTAGCGCTGGGGGCGTGGAAGGCTAGCGCGTCTCGAGGTCGGCACTGGCCGGCGCGGCCTGCGAACCTTTGGCAACGTCCGGGTCGGATTTGTGCAACGGGCCGTCATGCAAGCGTCGAAGCTGGGCGCGTAAACGAGTGACGCTCGGCGCGTAGAGAAAGCCGAACGACACGCAACGCTCCTTGCCCGACACCGCGTGGTGCATCAGATGCGCCTGATAGAGGCGCTTGAGATAGCCATTGCGCGGCACGTATTTGAACGGCCAGCGCTTGTGCACCAGGCCGTCGTGGGCAACGAAATACAGAAAGCCGTAAGCGGTCATGCCCGCGCCGATCCACTCCAGCGGATGCGCTCCCGCAGTGCCCAGCGCGATCAGCACGATGGCGAACCCGGCGAATACCACGGCATACAGATCGTTCTTCTCGAACCAGCCGGTTTTCGGCTCATGGTGCGACTTGTGCCAGCCCCAGCCCCAACCGTGCATGATGTACTTGTGCGCAAACACGGCAAAGCCTTCCATGCCGATCACGGTTGCGAAAAATACGAGGGCATTGATCATCGGGCTCATCCGCGCAAAGGTCTCAACGTCAGACCGTAAAGAGGTCGACGGTGTTCGGTGCGTGATTGTCGCATGCTGGTGGCCGCAGGCGGAGGCCGGTTTGTCGGTTGCCGATTTGCGGTGTGACGGTTCGGGTTGGTGTGGCGTGACGCATGACGCCTTCCCGGCTAAAGCCGGTCCCACAGAGCCAGGTTTCAGCCAATCCCGATGGATGCACGCGATGCTTTTAGTGGGACCGGCTTCAGCCGGGAAGAGGCCGGTTTAAACACCCTCATATCTGCGGCGTAACGGACGACGCCTTCCCGGCTGAAGCCGGTCCCACTAGGAGTGCGCGGTGTCCCAGTGGGACCGGTTTTAGCCGGGAAGGGGTCAGTTCATACACCATCAGAGGCGAGACTTGGCGTAGACGCACTGCCTTCAGCGGCGGTATCTTCGCGCGCTTTATTCTCTGTCGTTCAAGGATGATCATGTCGCCTGCTGTCCCTCTGTCACGCCTGTCATTGATTCGCCCACTTTCTCCCTGGCTACGCTTGACCGCAATCGTCGGCGTTGCCTGTGCCCTGATGGCTTGTGAGTCCCGCCAGGTGGCGTCTCCTGCCTCTGCTCCAGCGGTCCCGAGCCCGGTAGACGTCAAAAAGCAGCAGTTCAACGCCTTTGTTGCACGTTTCCAGTCCATTCTCGGAAACAGAGCGCTTGAGGCCAACAGCGAAGGCCTGACGGGTGAAGTCCGCCTGCGCATCAAGATCAATCGCAACAATGAGGTATTCAGCTGCGAAACCCAGGCCACAGGCCTTGCGACGGCCAATGCACCGCTTACCGAACTTTCAAAAAAAGTGTGCTGGAGCGCGGTGTTCCCGGTCGTACCCGCAGATCGGTTAAACAAAGACGGCGACGTCGAAGTCGTCGCCCCTTTGATCTACCTGCCGATGAACGACATCTTGCGCGTGTCCATGCAGCCCCGTTATCAGCAATACGCACAGAGCCGCTATTTCGCCGAGCGGACCCTGCTGAAAGCGCCGCCGAACAGCATTGGCGTGGTCACCTTCGAGTATCTGGCGAACAGGCAGGGCAAGGTTGAGGAATGCGTCGTTAACCTAGAACGCCACCGCGAACGTCCGGAGGCCTTCAAATACGACAACGTCTTGCAAAGCCGACTGACCGAGCAATGCAAGCACCTGGACCTTGCGCAGATGCCGGGTTTCTCCGTGGATGAAACCGGCGTCTCCAGAGGCGCGGTTGCGTTCGAATACAGCCCGTGGATGGCCGGGCCACGCTCGCGCTAACGAACTTGTTGATCCTGTCGTTGGGCGCCGTGGGTCATAACCGACTGAACTGTGCCGGCCTGGTGGGGCCTCAGACTTACACCCGCTAAAGGAGGCCAAGGCCATGAACAACGACGAATTCAATCAATACGACGCAGAGCGCTTCCACGGTCAGGTCGCCGAGCAACTGGGCATCAGCGTGGAAGAGCTGAAAACCTGGATGATCAACGACATCGAGCGCGTCACCGAGGGTGGCGAGGAGGTGGGGCACATGGTGGTGTTCCGCGAGTCCACGCCCGATGAAGTGCTCGACAAGCTCAAGAACCCGCAGAGCCGTTTCACGGCGATGACGGGTGTGATCCATACCGAATAAAGACCCGGGAGGTCGGTTCGAAATTCACCGGCTGACCCATCATCCCCGGTCCGGCAACCCCGGCCGGGGTGTTCACTCAACGTAAATGAACACCCCGGCTGTCTGTCAGTAAGGCCCGCGTCCCTCCGCGCCGCGCCGTCTACGCCCCTCGCGACACAACTATTTTGCCTATCTCCCCCCTCTCTATTTATCGGTGGAGAAATAAGCCGTCCTGTCAGTGGGTCAATCAATAATTGGTCTTAAATAACCGTTGGTAAGCGCCGATAAGATTTGCATGGCGGCAATTTTTCCATCGATGAGCTGAGGCCTGATGATGTCGATAAAACTACGTCTTTTGCTATTGACTGGCACCAGCGTGCTCGCGGTCCTGTTAATCAGCCTGGTCAGTTATTTGAGCAATGCGCGAACGGAAGCCGCGATGATCGACAGTGAGGTCAGTATGATTGCCCTGAGCAATCATCTGGAAGCCGACATGATGCACGATGCGCTGCGTGCTGACGTGCTGTTGGCGATGCTGGTCGGCCTCGGTAAAAGTGATACCGATCGAGATCAAGTCGTGGCGGGTCTGGCCGAGCATGCTGCACATTTTCGCAAGGTCCTCGCCGATAACCTCGCACTGCCCCTCAGCCAAAGCCTCACGTCAGCGTTGGAGAAAATCAAGCCCGGTCTGGACGCCTATATTGTCGCAGGCGAGCGAATTGTCGATCTGGCACTCAACAGTCCTGAACGGGCACAGCAGGAGCTGGCACAGTTCAGCAGCGCCTTCACCCGGCTGGAAGGTGAAATGTCCAGTTTGAGCGAGCTGATCGAGAGCAATTCCAAGGCCAGTGGCGAAAGCACACGTACCGCGACCCGCAATGCCAACTTCGCCCTGGGGGTGGTGCTGGTGATCAGTATGCTGCTACTGACCGCGCAGGGCTTCTGGGTGATGCGAAGCATCATGACACCCTTGCAGAATGCGCGACGGATCGCCGACAGCATTGCCCATGGCAACTTGAGCGAACCTATCGCTGAACCCGTTAATCGTGATGAAGCCAGCGTGCTGATTCGTAGCCTGGCCGCCATGCAGCGAGACTTGCGCGGCATGATTGAGGCGGTGCGTAACAATGCTCAGGGCGTGAGCACGATCAGCCAGCAGTTGGCGGGTAGCTGTCATGAGGTCGCCGGCAGCAGTCTGCAGCAGAGTGCCGCAGCCGGCACGATGTCAGCGGCCACCAGCGAAATGACGGCGAGCATCGAGGAGATTACGCGGCATGCGGAGCAGGCGCTGGCCATGGCCAATCAGGCTGAAACCCTGGCCAAGAATGGCGGCCGCGTCATTCATCAGGTGGTCAGCGACATGGATGGCATCGCCCGATCGTCTCAGCAGTCGGCGCAAGTGATTCGTCTGCTGGATAAAGAGTCCGAAGGCATCTTCAACATTATCCAGGTGATCAAGGGCATTGCCGACCAGACCAATCTATTGGCGCTGAACGCCGCCATTGAAGCGGCCCGAGCCGGTGAGCAGGGGCGAGGTTTTGCGGTGGTTGCCGATGAAGTGCGCAGTCTGGCGGGACGCACCAGCGCCTCTACCCAGGAAATTGCCACCATGGTGGCACGTATCCAGCAAAGCACTCGTGACGCCGTGATGAGCATGGAAGCGGGTGTTGCTCAGGTCGATAAGGGTATGGCTGTGACTGCTGAAGTGGAGCAGGCCATAGGCGAAATCCTTGAGGCAACGCTGGGCACCACTCAGTTGGTCAATGACATTACCCGGACTATTGGCGAACAAAGTCTGGCCAGCAACGAGATTGCCCATCAAGTGGAGATGATCGCCAGCATGTCGGCCGGTAATAGCCAAGTGATTGGCCAGACGGCCAGTACCACCGATCAGCTGGCAGTGCTCGCAGGCCAGCTCTCCCAATCGGTGGATCGCTTCCGGCTTTGACGCAAGCGTCCGTTTACATCGCATCGACCAGCGCGATGCTTGAATTGCAGACAACAAAAAGCCCGATCACTCGGGCTTTCTGTTGTCCCTCAGCCGCTGATTACTTCGACGGCAGAGCGTAGGCGATCAACGAGTCGCCCATCTTGGTACCAAACGAGCCATGCCCGCCGGCCATGATCACCAGGTACTGCTTGCCATTGCTTTCATAGGTCATCGGTGTGGCTTGACCGCCTGCTGGCAAGCGCGCTTCCCAGAGCAGATCGCCATTGGTGACGTTGTAGGCGCGCAGGTAGTTGTCCTGGGTGCCAGCGATGAACATCAGGTTGCCGGCCGTGGAGATCGGACCACCGAGCATCGGCACACCGATTTTCAGCGGCGGCAGCTGGATGCCTTTCAGGCTGTCGCGGATGGTGCCGATGCGTTTGCGCCAGACCACGTCATGGGTCTTCATGTCGACGCCGGCAACATAGCCCCACGCCGGCTCTTTGCAGGGCAGGCCCAGTGGCGACAGGAAGGCGTTGATTTCCACACCGTAAGGCACGCCGTACTGTGGCTGAATGCCCATTTCGGTACCGGTCCCGGTGGCACCTTCTTTAGGCCACAGCGGGTTGTTCGGGCCTCGCGGGATCAGCTTGGACACGAACGGCAGCGCCATTGGGTTCATCAGCGCGACCTGACGGTCGGCGTTGACCGAGATACCGCCCCATTCAAAGACGCCCAGGTTGCCCGGGAACACCAGCGTCCCTTGCTCGGACGGCGGCGTGTACTGACCGTTGTAGGACAGCTGCTTGAAGATCACACGGCAGACCAGTTGGTCGAACATGGTCGCGCCCCACATTTCCTTGTCGGACAGCGTCTGGATCGACGTCAGATTCAAGTCCGAGCGCGGTTGGGTCGGGCTGACCCGATCCCCTGGTGCCGCTTCACCAGCAGGCACCTGCATTTCATGGACCGGCACGATCGGCTTGCCGTCGCGACGGTCGAGCACGAACAGGTTGCCGGCCTTGGTCGGCACGTACACCGCAGGGACCGCATCGCCGCTGCCGGTTTTGACGTCAGCCAGGGTAGGCTGGGCCGGTACGTCCATGTCCCACAAGTCGTGGTGGGTGGTCTGGAAGCTCCACACCAGTTTGCCGGTGGAACCGTTCATGGCGACGATCGAGCTGGCATAACGCTCCATCACCGGGGTGCGGTTGCCCCCCCAGATGTCGGGCGTCGGGTTGCCGGTTGGCACGTAGACCACATCGGTCTTGGCGTCATACGCCAGCGGCGCCCAGGCGTTAGGCGAGTTGTTTACCAGTGTCTTGCCGTCGCCCGGAATCGCGTTCGGGTCTTCGGCACCGGTGTCGAAGATCCACTTCAGCGCGCCGGTGTTGACGTCGTAGCCACGGATCGCGCCGGAAGGCTCGTGCACCGACAGGTTATCGGTCACCGAACCGCCGATGATCACGGTGGTGCCGGTCACGACAGGCGGGGAGGTGGGTTCGAGGCCGCCCGGATACGGGTAGGGCTGCAAGTGCAGCAGATCGAGCTCGCCGTTTTTGGCGAAGTCGGCGCACGGTGCGCCGGTGTCAGCGTTGATGGCGAACAGACGGCCGTCGTTGACCGGCAGGAACACCTTGCGCGGGCAACTGGTGGCGACCGGCTGGGTGCCTTCCAGGCTTTTCGCAAACTGCGTAGTGTCCGCCTGATCGAAGTAAGCAACGCCACGGCAGGTCAAGTGCTGGAAGGACGGATCGGATTTGAGCTTGGGATCGAATCTCCACTTCTCTTTGCCGGTGGCCGGGTCCAGCGCCACCAGGATCTGGTGGGTGGTGCAGATGTACATGTTGTCGCCAACCTTGATCGGCGTCAGTTCGTTGGTGGTTTCACCGGAGTCATTGGCGGTTTTCGATTCACCGCTGTTGAAAGTCCAGGCCACCTGCAGGTCTTTGACATTGCCTTCGTTGATCTGGGTGAGCGGCGAATAGCGCGTGCCCGACTGGGTGCGGCCATAAGCAGGCCAGTCGCCGTTGGCGATGCCTTCGACAGGCTGGTGCTGCGCGGGTTGCGCCGTCGCCATGCTGCCGTTGATTTCCTGCGGGTCGTTGAAGATGGCATACACCATCACCACGATCGCCAGCGCCAGGGTCGCGGATAAAAAGGTTTTGCCTGGCTTGATGCGCTCCGGAATGTCACGGGTAACAGCCGGTATCAGCAACCACAGACCCAACACCCCAAGGATGTCGAAACGCGGCACCAGGGCCCAGAAGTCCGTGCCTGCTTCCCACAGACCCCAGACCACGGTGATCAGCATCAGCGCGCCGTAAAGCCAGAGCGATGCCGCGGAACGTCGCCACAAAAGAACGGCGAACACCAGCAGCGCAGCGCCCATGAACAGATAATAAAAAGAGCCGCCCAATGTAAGCAGCCAGATACCGCCTACCACCAGAAACAGGGCAAAGATGCCTGCAATGATGGAAGTAAAACGCCTCAGCCCTGAAGCTTTTGATAAGTCATTCATCGATGTTCCCCCTTGGGATGTAGTGCATGGACTGTGCGCCGTATATGGGGTTCAACTCCCGGACCTGCGGTTTAGATGAAATTTTTCGGCATCACTGACCACCCGCTCTTCAAAGCATAGGCCGTGTTTACGATCTGATCCCGGGGCAAAGGCATTCAGATGGCAAAGGCTGATGCTTTGCGCGAGTTCGGGGCTCGAAGAGAGGGCTTAAAAGGCCGGTCAAAGGGCGGTTGAGAGCGGGGAGGTAATGCCCGCTGCCATGCATCCCATCGCTCAAAGTTGCGGGGGGGATGGGTGCAGACTAGAGTCGTAAACAGCCCACTCAACTTACAGCAGGCGTACGAGAGGGATTCCATGGATTCCATCTGGCCTGCCCTCTAATCAAGCGCGGGAAGTGTAAGTTCTCTATGCACAAACGGTTAAGCAGGACGCGAGCCACGACGTTGCTGATCACAGCGACGGTTTTAGTGTGTGTATCCGGGTGCACGACCAAGGCCACGACCGGTGCCTCACTGGTCGATTACACCTCAGTCAGCGCATCTTCACCGCCAGACAAACTCACCGGCCTTTGGGTCGGTCCCCATGCCGGCGGCACTTTTTTCGTGGAAATCTTCGAGGACGGCGACCTGCGCACGTGCTTGAGCGCTCCGCCTTATTACCGGGCGATGGACGGAAAATATGCCGACGAGGCGTTGTATCTGGAAGACGGCACCCGCATTGAATTTCAGCCGGCGGGTGCGCAGCGGATCACTATCTACTCGCCTCCAGGCAGGCCCGTTACCACGCTGGAACGCGGCGCGCCAGGTCTCTCCGCCAGCGAGTGCCAGGGAGGCGCCGATGATGTCCAGCGCAAACTGTCCCACTGGGCTGCGCAGTAGCGGCGGGGTTCGATAATTGGGTCAGTGCGCAGGTATCATGCACGGCTCGAACCCACCGCCCGACCCCGTATTCAGGATCACAATGCCCAGCCCCACGTTTACCGTCATGCGCCTCGACGCCACGCCACCGGAATCGATCAAGAGCCAGATCATGCAAATGGTGATCGACTACGTCACCGAGCTCAGCATGGTCGCCATCGCCCCGAGCAATCCGTTGTACCCGCTGTACCAATACGGCGTCGGCCATGAAGTGCATCAGTACGTGCAGGCGATGGACGGCTCACGTGGAATTGCGGTGGAATTGATCGTGGCGCTGGACGCCGAGGATCCGTCGGTTGTCATCGGCTTTTTGCTCTACCTGCCGGTTCAGCACGACCCGCAGGCGTGCGCCGTGGCGTACATGGCGGTGCAAGCGGCGCGTCGTCGTGAGGGTGTGGCGCGGGCCATGCTGGTGAAAATGACTGAACGCTATCCCCATGCCGAACTGGCGTGCTTCGTCTCCAGGGTTGCGGTGTTCGAGGCGCTGGGTTTTCGGGTACTGGGCGCGCGCGGGCCGCAGGTGCTGATGAACACCCGCGAGCAGCAGACCGATGGCTTGTTGGCCGTGCTGGACATCGCACCGATCTACAACTCGCTGGAAGTGCGGCAGATTCATAGCTATTTGTTGAAGCAGCACGGCAAGCGCGCGATGACCGATGCGGAGAAACAGCGCGATCGCCACATCGATCAGTTGACCCGGCAGGCGCGCCTCTTCGTGAACGGACTGCTGGGCGAGTCGGGCGCGCAGGCCTTTATCGGTCCGCGACTGGTCTGATACGAAAGATCAGCGAACAGCCTCGTTGAGGTCAATCCCGCACGAGTCCTTGCTCCACATTTCCAGCAGGAAATCCTGTTCGGCGTGATGCAGCGTGCGTTCCATGGCCAGGTGCCGCGCCAGGATCTGATGCACTTCGTGGCCTTCCATCGGGCAGCCTTCGATAGGGTGCAGCCAGTGGCAAGCCAGTACTGCGCCATCCGGCGTCAGGCTTTCGCGAATGCGCTCGATGATCTCGCCAAAGGCATCCGGGGTCAGGTAATAAGCCCATTCGCTGATCACCACCAGATCGAATTCCCCCGCCGGCCAGTCCTGGGGCAGACAGCCTTCGAGCACCTGAACATGTGGATGTCCGCTCAAGCGGTCGCGGGCCAGGGTGACGGCCCGGGGGCTAAGGTCCATGCACAGCAGCGCGTCGCAACGTTCGGCCAGGCGCAGGCTCAGCTCGCCATTGGCGCAGCCCGGCTCGAAGATGCGCTCATAGCGCTGACGCGGCAGAGCGGCGAGGGTCAGGTCGCGCTTGCGGTGTTCGTACCAGCGCGTGCGAAAGGCCCATGGGTCATCGCTGCTGGCGAACAGCTCGTCGAAATACTCACCGGTAATGCTCACAGAAACACCAGTTCGAAGGGTTGCAGCAGACGCTCCAGCGTCTGGGGGGTAAGCACCGCAGGAGCGCCGGTGCTCGGGTCGTTTTCCAGCTGACTCAAGTGGGCACCGATGGCCTCGCGCTTGCGCCGCAGTTGCTCCTCGCTGAGCCAGAATTTGCGGGCCTGTTCCCAGGGGAGTCGCGGGTCGTTCGGTTCCGCCCAATGCCAGGCCCACACCGGAATTTCCACCAGGGTCGCGCCGCTGTTGGCCACCGCCTGGGCAGCGCAGTGGCCGACGGCTTCATGGTCGCAGTGGCCGTCGTGGCGCCAGGTGGTCAACAACACATCCGAGGGGCGCAGGTCTTCGCTGAGCAGCGCAATCAATGACTCGGCATGCTCGGCGACCAGGCCATCGCCCATGCCTAGCCGTTGCCAGGACAACCTCGACACGTCCAGGCCCAGGTGCGCGACGGCTTGCTGGCTTTCCCGGCGCCGCTCTGTGCGCAGGCGCTGTAATGGCCACAGCGGTGATTGCGGATGACTGCCTTCGCCGTCGGTGACCGCAACCAGCTGCACATCATTCTGCCGCTGGGCCATCGCCGCGAGCAGGCCGCCGCAGGTCAGCACTTCATCGTCGGGGTGGGGGGCAAGGACGATCAGACGCGCGCCGGGCGGGACGAGTTCTTCAAGGGTGATCGGGCGCACGCCGCGCAGCGCCACACTGTTCTGCCAGGCGCTTAGCGGGGTGCCGGTGACGCCGAATGGCTGTGCTTCGTTCATAGTGACCAATCCTCGGTTTCGCCCGTGGCGATTCGCTGGCCCAGATGCGCCAGGTCGCGCTCAGCATGGCTTTGTCGGATAAACACCTGCAGGTCGGCAGCCAGCCGCGCAAAGTGCGGATCACGGCAGAAAGGCGTCGCGCCCAGCGCCCGGCCGACATGCCGGCACACCTGCTCAACCGCCATTTCGACCTGTGCACGCAAGCGCTGGACCGGCAGGCTCGCGTCGTGCCGGGGATGCGCGTCGATCCATGAGGCGCATTCGCGCAGGGCCGCCGCCGCGCCGCACAGCGCGGCATCCGCGCTGCCCAGATGAGCGTCCGCGTGGGGTTCCGGCCGTCCGTGATGTCGGTGCGCGCGCAAGCTTTTCGCCAGCGCCGCTGCCGCGCCGTACCAGGCGGCAGCGATGCCGGCGCCGCCTTGCCAGAATCCAGGCCGGGTTAAATAGTCCCCGCTGTTGCCCACGCAAATGCCGACAGCGCCATCGAAGTGCACGTCGCCGCTGGCGGTGCCCGCCATGCCCACGGCCTGCCAGGTCTCGCTGCTGAAACGTACGCCCGGCTGCTTCAGATCCACGGCGACCAGTTGCGGCGCGTCATCGTTGCCCCAAGCGGTGAGCAGGGCGTAATCCAGTTGCTGTGCGCCGGAGCACCAGGCCTTGCGGCCGTTCAGGCGAACCTTGTCGCCGTGGCGTTGGCTGAGCCCGACTTTGGCGTCGGGCGGTTCAGCGGCCCATACGCCCCAGATGCCGGGCGTTTCGAAGGGCGAGGCACCGAGCTCTTGCGGCCTTAGTTCATACAAAATGGCGAGGGCGTCGGTATGGCCTTCGTAGAGTTTGAGCAGCGCCAGATCAATGCCGGCCACCGTTGACAACTGACGCCAGCGCTCGAGTGTGCGACCGCTGCCGGGCAACGGCAGTTGATCGAGTCCGCTGTGGAGGCAGCGCTGCATGGCGTGACGCAAGGGAGCGTCCGGCACGCGGGGATTGTCACGGTGGGCGAAATCCGCCAGCAGTGATTCAAGTCCTTGTGCATCGTCCCGCATGGCTGACCGTCTCCGTCCCGTTGACGCCTACGCGGGGTGCGCGGGCATTTTGCCTGGCCCGCTTGCGCGGCCTGCTGATGAAATTCGGCAGCGCCAGCGGGGAGGGGTTCAAACATTTCTTCCGCCAGCCGTGCCGGTTGCATCCGGCAGGGACTCAGCTCCGACGAGTCGATCCGCGCTTTGGAGTCGGGTGCGCGGTTTTGTCGCAGCGGGGGATTCTCAACCCATGGGCGTCAAGGTGTGCAGCGTCATCGGATGGCTTCTGTAAAATTCGCTCGTAACCTTTTCAAGCTGGTTTTGCGCGACACTGTCGGGCACCTGTTTTTTTCGCTTCGTCCCTCGCGACTAGCAGTGCGGCTGCCAATAACGCCTGCGGTGCCGCGAGGTGGACGAAAAAAGGGTTGGCGTTGGCGCCAGCCGCTGCTTTCGAGAGTTCGCCAGATGAATGAGTTTCTGACCCGCCGTCAGGTGGTCACCGGCATGGGCCTGTTGGGGCTGGGCCTGCTGGCCGGCTGTGACGGTTCGACCACTGCGCTGGATTTCAAGTACGGCAAAGATCTGAGCAACAAGATCATGGGCCGCACCTTCAAGCTGACCGACACCGACGGTGAGGTCAAAACCCTGTCGAGCTATCGCGGGTTGATGCCGATGGTGTTTTTCGGTTTCACCCAATGCCCGGCGGTGTGTCCGACTGCGCTGGCCCGCGCTGCGCAGATCAGGAAGATGATGGGCGAGGACGGCAAAACGCTGCAGGTGATCTTCATCACCGTCGACCCCGAGCGCGACACGCCGCAGGTCCTCGACGCCTACGTCAAACAGTTCGACCCCACGTTTGTCGCCCTGCGCGGCACGCTGGAAGAAACCGCTCACGTCGCCAAAGAATTCGGCGTGTTTTACGAAAAGGTCCCGGCGGGCAACACCTACACCATGTCCCACACCGCGACCAGCTTCGTTTTCGACTCCCGGGGCAACCTGCGCCTGGGGCTGTCGCCTTCGCTTTCCGCCAAGCAATGCGCGGAAGACCTGCTCACTGTCATGGAAGTCTGCTGATGAATGCTCTGTTTTCTGCTGCGTCGCGCGCGTTCGTTTCGCGCACCTTGGTCGTTGCCCTGTTGGCCGGGGTTAGTGTGAGTGCGGTTGCCCAGACGCGTGTCGAGGACCCGTGGGTGCGCGCGACGGTCGCCGGGCAGCCTTCATCGGGGGCCTTCATGCGTATTACCGCTGACACCGACAGTACGCTGCTCAGCGTGAGCTCGCCGGTGGCCAAGGATGTGCAGATCCACGAAATGAGCATGACCAACGACGTCATGCGCATGGGCCCGGTCGACGCCGTGCCGCTGCCGGCAGGAAAGACCGTGGCGCTGGACCCCGATGGCTACCACGTGATGCTCATGGGCCTGAACGGCCAGATCAAAGAGGGCGACCAGGTGCCACTGACCCTGACCGTGAAGAACGCCAAGGGCGAGACCGAAGTCGTGAAGGTCACAGCTCCGGCTCGCGCCGCGATGGACATGAGCCATGACCACGGGATGACCCATTAAGCAGGATCGCGTATCCAGTGTGGGACCGGCTTCGGCCGGGAAAGCGTCAGGCGCCACACCGCAGAATTGATGGTGTTCAAACCGACGTCTTCCCGGCTAAAGCCGGTCCCACACTTTCAATGCGGTCTCCTGTGGGACAAGCTTCAATCCCCAAACGCCCCCAGCAGCAACACCACGTTCAGCACAATGATCAACAGTGCGATGCCCCAGGCGAGGGTCGTCAGAACCGGGCCGGTCACGAAGTCGCCCATCAACTTGCGGTCCGACACGAAGCGCACCAGCGGTACGATGGCGAAGGGCAGTTGCATCGACAGGATGACCTGACTCAGCACCAGTAACTTGGCGGTGCCTTGGGCGCCATAAATACTGGTCACCACAATCACCGGAATGATCGCGAGCCCACGTGTCAGCAGGCGACGGACCCAGCCCGGCAAACGCAGGCGCAGAAAGCCCTCCATGACGATCTGGCCGGCCAGGGTCGCCGTGACCGTGGAGTTGATCCCCGAGGCCAGCAGCGCCACGCCGAAAAGCATCGACGCCATGCCCACGCCCAGCATCGGCGAAAGCAAATGATAGGCCTGCTCGATTTCCACCACGTCGGTCTTGCCGGCCTTGTGAAACACCGTCGCCGCCGTGATCAGAATCGCCGCGTTTACGAACAGCGCCAGGGTCAACGCGATGGTGCTGTCGGTCACCGCCCAACGCAGGCCGACGCGTCGGCCTTCATCCGTGCGCGGATAGGCGCGGGTCTGCACGATGGACGAGTGCAGGTACAGGTTGTGCGGCATCACCGTGGCGCCAATGATGCCGATCGCCAGGTACAGCGCCTCGGGATTGGTCACCACCTCGGCCTTGGGAATGAAACCGGCAAACAGCTCCGCCAGATCAGGACGGGCCAGCACCATCTGGATCGCGAAGCAGGCAAAAATGACCAGCAGCAGCGCGATGACAAACGCCTCAAGCGCCCGGAAGCCGCGGCCCATGAGCAGAAATATCAGAAACACGTCGACGGCCGAGATCACCGCGCCCCAGATCAGCGGAATGCCGAACAACAGATTCAGCGCAATGGCGGTGCCGATCACCTCGGCCAGATCGCACGCGATGATCGCGATCTCGCAGGCAATCCACAGGGCGATGCACACCGGGCGGCTGCAGCGTTCGCGGCAGGCCCGCGCCAGGTCCCATCCGGTGACGATGCCCAGGCGGGCCGACAGCGCTTGCAGCACGATGGCCATCAGGTTCGACAGCAGAATCACCGACAGCAGCAGGTAGCCAAATTTCGAACCGCCGGCGATGTCGGTGGCCCAGTTGCCCGGGTCCATGTAGCCCACGGCGACCATATAGCCGGGGCCGGTGAACGCGAGGAGCCGCTTGAACCAGTTGCCGCTCTTGGGCATGGCGACACTGGCGCTGTGCATGCCGCCGCCGAGTGTGTCGTCGCCGGGGCGGGCAGAATGATCGATGGGCGGCATGGAGGATCCCGGCGTTGGATACTTAAGAATGAGAGGAGTCGTAAGGCACGGAATTCCGCACCTGCCGCCGGTTTCAGCGCGTGGCTACCACCTGCCGGCGTGCCTGCCGTGGCGCATCCAGACGGAGCACCTCAACTGGACAGCGACGTCGCTGCCAGTGAGTTTAGATAACCCCCAAAGCCTTCTTTGCACCGGTAGTCTTTTCGTGCGCTGGTGGTCACGCTGTTCGCGGAAATCCACGCGATGGACGCGCCGATGCGTTGCAGATCGGCGACCAGATGCACGTCCTCATGGGCAGCCAGCGCCTTAAAACCGCCAGCCTGCCGATAAGCATCGGCGCTGACACCCAGGTTCGCGCCGTGGATGTGCCGATGGTCATCGACCGGGCGATACAGCGAGTCGTAGCGTTGACGCACATGCTCGGGATGCCCGGACCAGTCATCGATTTCGACAATGCCGCACACCGCGTCCACCTTCAGGCTGACCTGGTGCGCCAGCCAGGCGTAGGGCACGACGCTGTCGGCATCGGTAAATGCCAGCCAGCGGGCGCCGTCTTCGAGCATGAGTCGAGCACCTTCTGCGCGGGTCATGCCGACGTTGCGGTAGCTGCAAACGTGGGTGGTAACGCCATGGGCGGCCGCCACTCGGGCCGACGCATCGGAGCAGTCATCGAGCATGATCAGAATTTCCACGGGCTCGCCGTGAAGGTCTTCGTGGACAGAGGCGGCGATCAGGGACTTGATGCAATCGTCCAGGAAATCTTCTTCGTTGTGCGCGGGGACAATGATTCCAATCATCGAAGTGTCTCGTCTCGACACCTGCGCTGATCGCGGCGTCCTTCGATGTCGACCGAAGCGATGGAAATTTGGTTTCAAGTATTTTCGTTTGCGAAGACCACCGTCTCGCGTGTCGGGCGTTATCCCATCCCCCAAACGCAGCGACGCCGCTGATCAGCGGCGTCGATGTGTTCTCACGTTACGGCGTACTGATGAAGCTTCAGCCCGCCATCAGCGCCTTGGCGATGGCCTCGTTGAAGGCCGGCAGATCGTCTGGCGTGCGGGAGGTGATCAGGGTCCAGCCATTGGCCGGGCATTCCTTGACCTCCACGTCGACCCAGTTGGCCGCGCCAGCATTGACCAAGTCAGTGCGCACGCTTGGGAAGGAGGTCAGGGTTTTGCCTTTGATTACGCCCGCATCGATCAGCAGCCACGGGCCATGGCAGATCGACGCGACAGTCTTGCCGGCGTCGGCGAACGTTTTGACCAGCTTCTGGGCATCGCTGTCCTGACGCAGGGTGTCGGCGTTGACGGTGCCGCCGGGAATGACCAGTGCATCGAAATCAGCGGCAGACAGGCCGGCCAGCTTGGTATCGGAGGTGACAACGGCGTCTTTATCGGTGTCGTTGAGGAACAGTTGCGCAGTGCCGCCTTCGATGGAGGCATGGGTGACCGCAGCACCGTGACCCTTCAACGCTTCCAGCGGCTTGAGCAGCTCGTCGCGCTCGATGCCGGTGTTGGACGTGATGATCAAAACCTTCTTGCCGTTCAGTTGATTGCTCATGTTTCGCTTTCCTCTGAAATAAAAAGTGTTGAGCTGCGCCCGCTATCAGCGGGCGGTGTCACTTTCAGAGGAAGCCGTAAAAGCAAAAGTTCAGCCCGATTGCGTGGCCGGATGGCGGGGCCGTGGCGCATGTCTCAAGCCAAGCCCGCGATTCCGGGCGCTAGGAGCAGTGCTGTGCGACGAATCGGCGCACCACGATCCACGCCAGGGTTACAGGCAGTCGCGGACCGCGGTTTCCAGTGCATTGCGGCCAAAGGCTGACGAAAGTGGAGCGCGCTGGTACAGGAAGACCCGAGTGTTTGGGTTGCCTTTGTAGACCTCGAGAATTTCATCGGAGGCGATCTTCCCGGAGATCAGCAATTTGTAGTGGCCCTTGCTCTCGGTCATGGTCGTGCCGGGCTTGATCTGCTGCCATTTGGGGTAAATGCACTTGGCGTAGTCAGACGGCGTCTTGGCGGTATCGAAATTGAATGACGGGTTGTTCGGGGTAGAGCTGCAACCCGCCAGCACCACGGCCACGGTGCAGCCCAGCAACGAGTACGGAAATAAACGGCGCATCAATTCATCCTGAATAAGAAAACGAAAACAATTCGACCGGGTCGATGGGCGCCTATGTTGACCAGCAACCGTGCAAATGAAAAGTGCACGCTCTGAAATTTTTCACCGCCTCTTCAAACCCCCATCGCACCGGCGCCGTCGAGCCTTCGGGTCATTCCCGCTGATGCGTGCCATCGCTCAGTCAAACGCTAATCTATGCTCGATACGTTTGCATGCTGCTCGATCACTGAATAGAGTGAGCGAAAACGAGCATATTATTCCCCCCATCGCTGCTCGTTACTGCCTGATAAACGGAGCACACATGTCTCACGATGAACTGCAACGGGCTGCACGGTCAGTCTTGATGCCGGCGATTACCGGGCTCGCGCTGGATGAACCCGTGCGCCGGCATCTGCAAGGCGGCGGCGTGTCGGTACTGCTGGGCGAGACCCGCGACGAATACCTGGCGCGGCGCATGAGTTTCGAGCGTCGCCGAGAAGAAACCGACGCGCAATTTTCCGCGATCGCCAGGGAGGCGGCGCTGTGTGCGGAGGCGCCGGTGCTGATCGCTGTGGATCAGGAGCTTGGCGGCATCCAGCGCCTGCACAGTCTGGTGCCCGGTATGCCGGCTTCGGCCGAATTGACTCACATGAGCACCGAAGACGTCGAATCGCGCAGCTATGAAATGGCCAGCTCGGCCCGGGTGATGGGCGTCAACCTGTTCCTGGCGCCGATCGTTGACGTGGTCACCGGGGTGAACCCATGGCTGCACCAGCGCAATCTCGGGTCCGATCCCGCCGAAGTGGCGCGCATTGCCTGCGCCTTCATACGCGGTGTGCAACGCGCGGGCGTGATCGCCACGGCCAAGCACTTTCCCGGTCATCCCCAACTTGATCATGACCCGGCGGTGGAGCGGGCTACCGTGGCTGATGACCCAGTTGCGCTCAGCGACGGGTTGGACGTGTTCCGGCAGGTCATTGCGGCAGGCGTTGGCGCGATCATGCCCGGGCCGGCGGTGTTCCCGGCGCTGGACCCGCACCGCTCGGCCACCTCACCCGGCGCGTCATGATCTGAACACCCGCTGCTTGCTGCCAACCGCTTGCAGCTTGCCGCTTGCAGCTCACCCCATTTGTACTCCCGGCCCGCGCGTTTTACTCTCGGCCACTCCGTACACCCAGAAGGAAGGCCCGATGAGCTGGTCCGCCACGCAGTACTCCCTGTTCGAGCAGCAACGCACGCGACCGGTACGCGACCTTGTCGCCGCCATTCCCCTGGCCTCGGCCCACATCGCGGTCGACCTCGGCTGCGGTCCCGGCAATTCCACCGAAGTGCTGACCGAGCGGTTCCCGGAGGCCACGGTGACCGGGCTCGACAGTTCCGAGGACATGCTGCGCGACGCCCGTCAGCGGCTGCCGAACATTGCATTCGAGTTGGCGGACATCGGCAACTGGAATCCTTCGCAGAGTTACGACGTGATCCTCGCCAACGCGTCGCTGCAATGGGTGCCCGACCACGCGTCGCTGTATCCACGGCTGGTCAGCCGGCTCAATCCAGGGGGTGTGCTGGCGGTACAGACCCCGGACAATCTGGAGGAGCCTGCCCATCGTCTGGCCCGGGAGATCGCCGCGAGCGCGCAGTGGGCCGACAGGATCGGCGGGGTCAAGCACCCCGATCGACACCCTGCGGCCTATTACTTCGAGCTGTTGCGACCGCATTGCGCCGAGGTCGATGTCTGGCGCACCACGTATCACCATCCTCTACCTGGTGGTCACGGGGCGGTAGTGGAATGGTTCAAAGGCTCGGCGCTGCGGCCGTATCTGCAAAAGCTGGACGAAGCAGGTCAGCAGGCGTTCCTCGAAGCGTACCTGCAGGCGATCAGTCAGGCCTACCCGGCGCTGGACGACGGCACGGTGCTGCTGCCATTCCCGCGCCTGTTCATCGTTGCCACCCGTTAACGCGTGCGCCTTGCATCAAACGCTCTGATGCAGATGTTCCGCGACCCGTGATTGAGACCGTTTTCTGATGGAGTGAGCATGGACAACGACCCAAGCCAATTGGCCGCGCGCCTGATTCGCAACTTCAATGAGGTGCCGCTGCAGCACGAGCGCCGCGACCCGTTGTACGAAAGCCATGCTGCGCGACTGGGCACCGACACCGCCGCACAAAAGCTGGGTGCATCGGTGGACATCGTCGCGCCGGGCAAGCGCTCGTGCCCTTATCATTTTCACTACGCTCAGGAAGAGATGTTCGTCATTCTGGACGGGCAGGGCACGTTGCGTGTTGCCGGGGAAATGCTGCCGATCCGCAGCGGCGATGTCATTTTCATTCCGCCAGGACCTGAGTATCCCCACCAGTTGATCAACACCTCGGACGCGCCGCTAAAGTATTTGTCCATCAGCACCCGGGAGACGCCAGAAGTGTGAGAATACCCGGACTCCGGCAAGTATCAGGCGATGGTCACCATCAATGGGTCCCGAGCATTTGCCGCTGTGCAGCGCTCCGACGCGACGCTGGATTATTGGGAAGGCGAGCCGTGATTCACGCCCAGGCGTGTGCCGATGACTCATTCGGTTATAACCATAGAACGTCTTGATCTAGCGTCGATATAAGAAAAACAGAGGTCGTCAGAGCAAAAATCGCTATTCTGCCCGCCGGCTTTCAAATGTGCAGTCAGGCAGAACAATGGATTTTGGCAACGCAGGTTTCGTCGTCGCAGGGCTGGTGGTCGGTTTTATTGTCGGCATGACGGGTGTGGGCGGCGGATCGCTGATGACCCCGATCCTGTTGTGGTTTGGCATCAACCCCGCTACGGCGGTAGGCACTGACCTGCTGTACGCCGCCATCACCAAGAGCGGTGGCGTACTGGTTCACAAAAAGAACGACAACATCGATTGGGGCATTACTGGCTGGCTGACCCTGGGCAGCGTGCCGGCCGCCGGGCTGACACTGTGGTTTCTGAGCAGCCTGCACGCTGCGCCGGACGCGATGAATTCGGTCATCAAACAAGCGCTGGGGGTGGTGCTGCTGCTGACCGCGCTGGCGATCTTTTTCAAGAAACGCCTGTTGGCATTTGCCCAGCGGCATGCGGGTGATCGCTACCGCCTCAGCCCGCGTAGCCTGAACGCACTGACGGTGCTGACCGGCGTCATCCTGGGCACCATGGTTGCGCTCACGTCCATCGGCGCCGGCGCGCTCGGCACCGTAGCGCTGTTCCTGCTTTATCCCTTCCTCGAAACCCGGCGCCTGGTCGGCACCGAAATCGCCCACGCCGTGCCGCTCACCCTCGTCGCCGGCATCGGCCACGCCAGCATGGGCAACATGGACTGGTCGATGTTGGGCTACTTGCTGATGGGATCACTACCGGGCATCTACATCGGCAGCCATCTGACCGGTCGCATTCCCGACGGCATCCTGCGCCCGTGCCTGGCGCTGATGCTGGTGGCGATCGGGTACAAGCTGGCGTTTTAAAGAGGGTTTCGCTGGCACGATGCGAAACCCTGCAGGCCAGGCTTTCAGCAGTAAAAAGTCAGTTTTCACACCGCAAGCCCGAGGGTGTTTACGCTGGCCTCTTCCCGGCTA
Source organism: Pseudomonas sp. HP_01 (assembly GCF_055284355.1). Classification (NCBI taxonomy): domain Bacteria; kingdom Pseudomonadati; phylum Pseudomonadota; class Gammaproteobacteria; order Pseudomonadales; family Pseudomonadaceae; genus Pseudomonas; species Pseudomonas sp. HP_01. The sequence goes on from NZ_JBTOPV010000023.1 coordinate 193,895, forward strand.
AAGCCGGTCCCACTCAATGTGCCGCGCGGATCCAGAGAGACCCGCTGCGACTGGGACTTGTAGGACCGGCTTCAGCCGGGAAGGCGTCAGTGGTCACACCATAAAATCCGGGTTGATCACACATTCCTCTTCCCGGCTGAAGCCGGTCTCACATCCCGATCAATTACCCGAGCGAAACGGAATGGGTTGGCGTGGCGCTTCGGGCGTGGTGTGCGGCTGGCCGACCATCTCGTCGTAAACCACGGGATGGACGATGAAAAGCTTAACTTCCTCGGTGGACGACAGGCATTTGCGCGCTTCGTCGATGGAGGCGACGTGCAGGACTTTGCCGTCCGGGCTGGTGACGGCATTGGACTTGCCATCCATGAGCGCATGAATAACATAGGAGCCACCTTCGACCGAGACCAGATTGACCTCAGTGACTTCTCCGGCTTTGACGTGTTTGCTGAGCTTGTCCAGATCCATTACGGCACCTTAATGACGCCCGCGGGCGTTGTCTGTTGCATGGATTGATGCGAGACCGTCTATGCGGCCTGCCTGTATTGGAAGAGGCTGGCGGTGGCAAGTTCAACGCAAAAACAGGAGAGGCGGAGAAGGGGGGAGGAGGGGTGTTTCAAGAAGAGTGCCGGCACATCAAAGAAGGAGCCGGCACCTGAAAAACCCGCCGCCACCTGCGAAAACCATCAGCAGGCGGCAGCGTAAGTCAGGACAGCGGCGGTCAGCAGAGCTTGTCGATGACGCGCAGGCCAGGCGCTTGCTGCACGGCGCCCCACTCACTGCTCAGGGTTTCCAGCACCTGGCCGAGGAACTGCTTGTCCGCTGCGGCCTTCTTGCCGACGTAGCCGTGGCCTTTGCGGTACATCTTCAGTCGGGCACGCATGTGCGGGTGCTGACTCTCGAATTGTTCTTCCTCGGTGCAGGCACCCAGACCGTCCATGTGCACGTTGCCTTCCTCGCACACCCAGAGGATATGGCTATCAAGAGAATCCTTGCGTGCGGCGAACAGTCGAGCCAATTGATCAATGGTAGGTTGGTTGTTCAGGTTCATGGTTGTTACCCCTTTTTGACCACTGGTTAATCTATCGAGTGAGTTCAAACGCAATGGCGAATCGTCCGTCGACTCGCACTCCTTCCATATGCTGACAAGCAAGGTCCGTCGGTACACAGAGCCGGTGCCGGGCCGCAAGGTGTGGGCATTGATGAGAGCAGAGGTGGAAGGTCGAGCCTGGGGGAGTGAGGGCGGACGCCTCGAGGACTCGGGCGACTGGGTGGTCGACCACAAGTGTCATGAGGACGTGTCGCCAGCGCTCGGCCTGGTGGGTCGATCTTGCCGGTTCGGCTTCATCAATCTGCCTTGTGGGCAGCACACATCCAGAGGTTGTTCGACGGCTGTGTCGAACGGGCCCGGAATACATTTGCCAGCTCTCCCGATCGGGGAGACGCCTGCACTATGCAGTCGGCAAAAGACATCGTCAATGGCTTTGTAGTGATTATTGTGAGGCACTACATATTTTGTAGTTTCAGAACACAAAGGTCGATTCGTGACTACAAGGTCAATGAATCCGGGGGGTACAGCGCAGGGGCGATACGAAGGTGGCAAAACCGGTGCCTGAAACGAAGCTTGCCCGCGACCGGATCGGTCAGCCGTTATATCCGGCTGACCGACCCTGTCGCGGGCAAGCGTGTCGCTATGAATCCAGACGCAAGTAGTTACGCCTGTGGAGCCTTTTGCAGTTCAAACAACAACAGCGAGCGCGGTGTGACCGTGTATTCGCTGCCGAACTCGAACTGATCCTTGCCGTCGATTTCCGGCTGATTGGTGTCAATCAGGCTGGTCCAGTTGAGGCCTTCCGGCACTTCCGGCAGGGTGAAGTTGACGCCGTCGTGGTGCGAGTTGACCAGCAGCAGCAGCGTGGCTTCAGAGCCGCGACGACGGATACCGGTTTCCTGCGCACGGCCGTCCATCAACATGCCCAGACAGCGGCCGTTCGGATCTTCCCACTGCTCGATGGTCATCTCTTCGCCACTTGGCGACAGCCAGGTCACGTCCTTGACCCCCAGCGCGTCGTTGTAATCGCCGACCAGGAAGCGGCTACGGCGCAGGATCGGGTACGACTGACGCAGCTTGATGAGACGCTTGACGAAGGCCAGCAGGGCCTTGCCGTCTTCGTCCAGATCCCAATTGACCCAGCCAATCTCGCTGTCCTGGCAATAGGCATTGTTGTTGCCATGCTGGGTGCGGGCGAACTCGTCACCGGCGACCACCATCGGCGTGCCCTGGGCCAGCAGCAGCGTCGAGAAAAAGTTGCGCATCTGACGCAGGCGCAGCGCGTTGATTTCCGGATCGTCGGTCGGGCCTTCGACGCCACAGTTCCATGAACGGTTGTCGTTGCTGCCGTCCTGGTTGTTCTCGTCGTTGTCTTCGTTGTGCTTATCGTTGTACGACACCAGGTCGTGCAGCGTGAAGCCGTCGTGGGCGGTGATGAAGTTCACCGAAGCGTACGGCCGGCGGCCACGCTGGTTGAACAGATTGCCCGACGCCGTCATGCGGTTGGCGAAGTCTGCCAGCTGGCCTTCGTCGCCTTTCCAGAACGCACGGATGTTGTCGCGGAATTTGTCGTTCCACTCCGCCCAGCCCGGCGCGAAGTTGCCGACCTGGTAACCGCCCGGACCGCAGTCCCATGGCTCGGCGATCAGTTTCACCGAGCGCAGCACCGGATCCTGGCGGCAGGCCACGAGGAAGCTGTGGCGTTCGCTGAAACCATCGTGGTAACGGCCGAGGATGGTGGCCAGGTCGAAGCGGAAACCGTCGACGTGCATCTCGGTTGCCCAGTAACGCAGGGAGTCGGTGACCATCTGCAGCACGCACGGGTGGCTCAGGTCGAGGGTGTTGCCGGTACCGGAGTCGTTGATGTAGTAACGCTTGTCATCCGGCATCAGGCGATAGTACGAGGCATTGTCGATACCGCGCATCGACAGGGTCGGGCCGCGCTCGTTGCCTTCGGCGGTGTGGTTATAGACCACGTCCAGGATCACTTCCAGGTTGGCATGGTGCATGTGCGCAACCATTTCCTTGAACTCGGAAATCTTGCCGTGGGCCAGGTAGCGTGGATCCGGTGCGAAGAAGGCCAGGGTGTTGTAACCCCAGTAGTTGGTCATGCCTTTTTCCAGCAGGTGCTGGTCGTTGACGAAGGCGTGGATCGGCAGCAATTCGATCGAGGTGACGCCCAGACCTTTGATGTGCTTGATCACGTCATCGACCATCAGGCCGGCGAAGGTGCCTTTGACTTCATCGGGCACAGACGGGTGACGCATGGTGAAACCGCGGGTGTGGGTCTCGTAGAAAATAGTCTTGTCCCACGGCACATCCACACGCTGTTCGCGGCCCCAGGTGTAGGCAGGGTCGATGACCTTGCACTTGGGCACGAACGGGGCGCTGTCACGCTCGTCGAAGCTGAGGTCGTCGTCCGGGTGACCGATGGTGTAACCGAACAGCGCTTCAGACCACTTCAGCTCGCCGACCAGTTGCTTGGCGTACGGGTCGATCAGCAGTTTGTTGTGGTTGAAGCGGTGGCCGTTCTTCGGATCGTACGGACCGTAGACGCGGTAGCCGTAGACCTGACCCGGGTGGGCGTCGGGCAGGTAACCGTGATAAATCTCGTCGGTGTATTCCGGGAGCTCGATACGCTCAAGCTCGACTTCGCCGGCGGAGTCGAACAGACACAGCTCGACCTTGGTGGCGTTGGCGGAAAAGATGGCGAAGTTGACGCCCAGGCCATCCCAGCTGGCGCCCAGCGGGAAGGGCAGGCCTTCACGAATGCGCGAGGCGGTGACTTCGGGGCTGCCAGCGTTGCCGGATTCATTCTGTGTAGCGGCGTTCTTATCTTGCGTGCTCATGTGTATTCCTGACGTTCGAATGAGTTCCTGAAGGCGAACAAAGCCGTGGCCTCAGTACGTGACTGCGCCATCGATGCAACAGGTTTGAAAGTTACCGCAGGGTCAAGACCGTTTTAAGGCGATCCCTGCGGTAGGGGTGTTAGCTGCGCAGCAGTGACGCGTTAGGGCATGCGATCAAGGTGCAGGCTTAGCTGCGGCAGGCTTCTTGGCAGAAGGCTTGGCGGCTGGCTTGGCCGGTTTAGCGCCAGCACCGGTTGCGGCGGACTTGGGCTTTGCAGGTGCCTTCGCTGCCGATTTGGCGGCGGGCTTGGCATCGGCTTTTGGCTCAGGCTTGCTCGCAGTCTGATCAGCGGACTTCTCTGCAGGCTTGGCAGCAGACTTCGCAGCCGGTTTTGCAGCAGCCTTAGGAGCAGGTTTGGCGGCGGCAGCCTTGGGCTCCGCCTTGCCGTCAAGCTTGGACTTCGCCGTCTTAGCAGCCGCCGGTTTTTTAGGCGACTTCGCCTCGGCGGCTGCCAACTTGCTGGCCATTTCCCAGTGGCGGGCATCTTGCCCATGTGGCTTGCCTTCCGTTTCCCAGATCTGGTGGGCAAGCTCGCTGATTCTTTTATCGTCGGCACTCATCTCGACACTCCCGGTATCACAAGGTTTGTATAAGCAGGTTTACAGAAATTTCCTTGAGCGCTGCGCTGAGCAACATTTCCTTGCTGGATGTGACTGTAGCCTGTGAAAAAAGTCCCTTCCAATTTGGATGTGAATCAGCGAACGGCAGGTTGATTCGTGTATCGCCCCAATTTGCTGCATTGATGAATGGAGTTTGCGCAGTGCCCAATAGTTCAGCCGGCAAGCGCGGAACCACAACAATAGCCCGCATCTCCTTCGTTACCCGGGCAAAAGCGATGACGTGATCGGCTTTTTCCCCGACCACCTCAAGCGGTTGATATTCCCCTTCACTGAACAGGGCGGGGTACTGGTTGCGCAGGTTAAGCACCTGGGCGACCAACGCCTGCTTGATCCGGCCGTCGTGCCACTGGTCCAACAGCTCGGTGACTGGCGAAGAAGCCTGCAGCGCACGTTCGCGAGCGGGGTAATCCACCGGACGACGGTTGTCCGGATCCACCAGGCTGAAGTCCCAGAACTCGGTGCCCTGATACAGATCAGGCACACCGGGCGCCGTCATTCGCAGCAAAGTTTGCGCCAGACTGTTGAGCGCGCCGGCGGTCGCGATGCGATTGGCCGTTGCACCGATGGATTGGCGCAGCGCCAGGCCGTCAGCATTGAGCAGCACATGCTGCAGAAACTCGCGGCAAGCGGTCTCGTAGGCTTCGTTGGGCGCGCTCCAGCTGCTCTGCAACTTGGCTTCACGCAGGGCCTTTTCCTGCCACTGAGTCAGGCGCTTGGCATAGGCTTCGAAAGCCGGCTCGCCCTCCAGATCCAGCGGCCAGCTGCCGATGATGGCTTGATACAGCATCAGCTCGTCACCGGGGCTGATGTGGGTGTCGCCAGCCTTGAGCGGTGCCGACAGCTGCTGCCAGCGCTCGACCTGCTCGGCATACCACGGCGCCAGTTCGCTGAGCACGGCCAGACGGGTGCGAGTGTCTTCGCCGCGCTTGTGGTCGTGAGTTGCAGTGGTCAGCAGGTTGTTCGGGAAGGTTTTGTGACGTTCGGCGCTGACCTGGTGAAACGCCTCCACCGGCGCACTGAAATGTTGCGGGTGGAAACCCACATCGTTGCGCGACAGCAGCACGGCGGAGCGATAGAACGAGGTGTCTTCCACCGACTTGGCCGCCACGGGCGAGGTCAGCTGCTGGAAGCGGTTGCCGGCCTTGCGGCGCATTTCGCGCAATGGGCCCGTCGGGTAGTCGCGCAGCTTCTCGCCACCCAGCCACAACTTGAGCGAATCCAGCACCGGCCAGTCGCCTTCGCCGAGCATCTCGCGCGCGCCGTCCATGGCCTGCTGGAAGAAACGCTCGTCTTCGGCAGAACGGCCGCACGCGGTGAGATAGGTGCGATACACCGGGAAATTGCTGACCAGCGCCAGCAGCGCGCGGCGGATCGCCCCAAGCGTCATGTCGCGGGTCATCACGTCACTGCGCGAAACCTGCAGCAGCGCCTGGGCAAGGTTCTCGAAGTCGCCCGCCAACGTGCCGTGGAGGACCAGATCGCGGGCTTCCAGCACTTCCTTGTTGAAGTCGGCCGTGCGTCCGCTGATGCGGCTCCAGAGCTCGCCCAGCACGGCTTCACCTTTCGGGTCGTGCTGCAGAAGCGATACCTGGTTCATGAATTCATAACCGGTGGTGCCATCGGTATTCCAGTCGGTGCGCAGTTGCTCGTCGGAACCGAGGATCTTCTCGACGAAGATCGGCAAGCGCGCAAGCTCGGTGCCCGCCGGACGCAGCTTCATCAGGCTGTCGACGCGACGGCGCAGCTTGCGGCAATAACCGCGCGGGTCGGCCAGGCCGTCGATGTGGTCGATGCGCAGGCCGTCTACAAGGCCTTCAGCGATCATCTCGAAAATCTTGCCGTGGGTCGCTTCGAACACCTGCGAGCGCTCGACCTTCAGGCCGCCCAGCTCGTTGATGTCGAAGAAACGCCGCCAGTTGATGTCATCGCCCGCTGTGCGCCAGCTGGCCAGACGATAATCCTGCTGCTCAAGCAAACGGTGCAGGCGATCGAAGCCCTCAGGCGTGCTGGAGTCAAACTGCCCCAAACCTGCTTCGATGGCCTTGACCAGCTCAGGCTTGGCTTTGACTGCTTCGGCCAGTTCCGCTTTGGCCTGACGGGCACGCTCGTAGGCCTGAGGGTAGTGGTCAAGCTCGGCGAAACGCTTCGCCAGTTCGTCCAGTTCGGTACGCTTCGCTGCTTTCAGCAGCGGCGCATACGTGGCTGGATTGATCGGGAAGAGGTGCTGGTAGTGCTCGGCGTGGAAGCTGCCGTTTTCTGCATCAAAACGCAGCGGCACTTCGCCGTTCTGCAACACCGTGCCGTAATCAGTGCTCAGGAAGGGCAGCAACAGTTGGCCTTTGAGCAGCGGGTCCGGTGAATTCCACTGGATGTCGAAGAACTTGGCGTACGGGCTGCGTTGACCCCACTCCAGCAGGTCCAGCCACCAGGGATTGTCGTTGCCGCCGACTGCCATGTGGTTGGAGACGATATCGAGAATCAGGCCCATGCCATGTTCGCGCAGCGCCGCGACGAAGCGCAGCAACGCAGGCTCACCGCCCAGTTCGGGGTTGATCACGCGCGGGTCGACAACGTCATAGCCGTGCATGGAACCGGCGCGGGCTTTCAGCAGCGGCGAGGCGTAGATGTGGCTGATGCCCAGGCTGGCGAAGTACGGCACCAGTTTGGTGGCGTCGTCGAGGGTGAAGTCTTTGTGGAACTGCAGTCGCTGGGTGGCGCGCAGGGATTTAAGCGGGGTACTCATTTTTGATCACGCTCCGCGGCTTGTTTGCGTGCCGCTGCCAGAATTTCAAGGCGTCGCGCTGCATCGGCGTTATCCAGCAGTGAACCGCTGTCGCCGTTGAGCCGACGTCGCCAATTGGGATGACTGTCGATGGTGCCGGGGAAGTTCGCCTGTTCTTCGATACCGAGGGCATCCTCGATCGGGAGCAACACCAGCGGTGCCGGGGTGTGGCCGAGGTAAGCGATGCTGTGGTCGATGATGTCGGCGGCGCTGATGTTGTCCTCGCCGGCTGGCATCTTGTAGTTCTGCTTGAGTGCAGTGATCAGACCTTTGCGTTCACGCTCGCGGCCGTCGCGCATCTTCTGTTCGGTTTCGTCATCGACAAAACCCAGGGTCTTGTTCCACTGAATATCCAGCTCGCTCAGCCAACCGGTGAGGGTGGGCAGGTCGTGGGTGCTGGTGGTCGCCAGTGCATCTTTGGACCATTTGGTGATCGGCTTGAACACCGCATCATCCTGCTCGAACAAGAGCACGCGCATGCCGAGAATTTCACGCTCGGACAGCTTCTCGTGCAGACCTTCGGGCACGGTGCCGAGGTCTTCGCCCAGAACAATCGCTTCGTGACGCCAGGATTCCAGGCTCAACAGACGCAGCATGTCGTCCAGCGGGTAGTTCAGGTAAGCGCCTTCACTGGCAGGTGATCCCAACGGAACCACCCACAGGCGCTGCAGCCCCATCACGTGGTCGATGCGCAGGCCACCGGCGTGGGCGAAGTTGGCCCTGAGCATTTCAATGAACGCCTGAAAGCCGTTGCGTTTGAGGCCCGTCGGCGAGAACGCCGAGATACCCCAGCTCTGGCCCGAGCGGTTGAGGATGTCCGGCGGCGCGCCTACGGTCAGCGCCGAAAGCAGTTCGTCCTGACGGCTCCAGGCCTGACTGCCGGCACCGTCGGCACCTACGGCCAGATCGCCGATCAAGCCGACGCTCATGCCGCTCGAACGGGCGGCGGTTTGCGCGCGCTCAAGGCCGCGTGCGATCAGCCACTGGGCGAAAGCGTGGAAGCCGATCTCTTTCTCATGCTGTGCAGCAAAGGCATCAAGAGCAGGGTTCTTCGGATTCTTGAACTGCTCTGGCCATTCATGCCAGTTGCCGCCGATGCCCAGTTCATCGCCTGCATCACGCAAGGCTTCAAACCGACAGTGGTTTTCCAGGGCTTCACCACCCGCGCGACGGAAGCTCTTGAAGTCCTCATGGAAGGGGTGATCGCTGCCGATGAAACCGGCATACAGCTCGCGAAGCAGGGCATATTTTGCCTTGGCTGCGGCGGGCCATTCGATCAGCTCCAGGGATTCCAGACGCTTGAACTCGTCAGCCAGGCCGGACTTCTCGATCGCCAGCTCAACCGCACGGTCACCCAGAATTTTGCCCGGCGCGGCATACAGCGCGTTGAGGAACAGCCGGCTGGAAGGCGAGTAGGGGCTATAGCGCTCGCTGTCGTTGGAAAACATCGCATGAACCGGGCTGATCGCGACCGCCGAGGCGCCACGGCGACCCGCGTCGCGAACGAAGGCTTCCAGCCCCTGGGTGTCGCCGATACCGCCATCGCCGTCTCGACGCAGGTAGTACAGCTGAGTGGTCAGGCCCCAGTCGCGGGCAATCGCCTTCTTGTTGGCCATGGTCAGGCTGAAGCAGGTCTTCGGCGCAACGGCGACGGTCAACTGCTGGCCGTCCACTTCCAACTGGTGATAACCGACTGTGGCTAACCCTGGAAGGGCGGCTTTGTCGGTGAGTTTCGCCTCAAGCAGCGAACCGTCTTCCAGCGTCAACTTGAATGCAGTGCCTGCGGTGAACCAGCTCGACAGATCCAGATCCTGGCCATGGTCGACGGTCATCAACGGCGGCGGAGTGGCTGACTGGCTCTCTTCGTTCAGACGTTTGAGGCTGGCTTCGAGGTCTTGATCTGTCTCGGCGGGGTAACCCAGGCCGCCGAGGACCTTGCGCAGGACCTCGGGGCTTACGTGCTGCGGTTTGGCGTTGGCGTCCTTCCAGTCAACCGACAGGCCCGCCTGGGCCGCCAGTATTTCCAGTTGCTCATTGCTCATCCTGTTCCTCCACAACATCACTCGATTTCAGGCTGACAATGGCCGTGTATGGATTGAGGGTGGCGGATGGGGAAAGTTCTGCTGACTTGGCGTGGGACTGATGAAGCACTCTGTAGCCGGTGAAGTCATCGGTGTCGACCGCCTCGGTGCCGAGGTTCAGATCGATGCGCAGCTCGCTGTCGTCGCCCAGTGTCCAGCGTGCGCTGACGGCTTTGTCGCCCAGCTCTTTCACGCCGAGGGCACTCGCACCGTGCAGGCGAGGGAAGAGCTCGGTGCGACGTATTTCCAGCAGCGTCGTGTACAGCGCCAGCCAGTTGCGATGGTCCTGACCCTTGTCTGTCTCAAGCAGCAATGCATCGAACGCCGGGCGCGAGGCCTCGAAGGTTTTCAGCGCATTGGGATCGGGAATCTGCTCGCGCTTGGCCGGGTCCTTGAACGCGGCGAAATCCTTGAACTCGCCGCGACGGCCTTCACGCACAGCGTCTGCCAGTTCGTCATGGAAGTCAGTGAAGAACAGAAAGGGTTCGCTCGCGCCCCATTCATCGCCCATGAACATCAGCGGAATCATCGGTGAAAGCAGCAACAGCGCGGTCGCCGCCTGCAGTGCTTGCGGTGGGCTCAACTGGACGAGACGCTCGCCGAAGGCACGGTTGCCGATCTGATCGTGGTTCTGCAGAAACAACACGAAGGAGGTCGGCGGCAGGTGGCCGCTTGGTTCGCCCCGGGCATGACCATGGCGGGTGGATTCGCCCTGATAGACGAAGCCTTCGCCCAGCAGGCGCGCCAGCTTTTGCGTGGGCTTTTCGGCGAAGTCGGTGTAGTACGCGTCAGTCTCGCCGGTCAGCAAGACGTGCAGGGTGTTGTGGCCGTCATCGTTCCACTGGGCGTCGTAGCCCTGATCCATGCGCCCGGCTTCGTTGAATTCGTTTTCCAGGGTCAGCCAGACGTGACGCTCGGCCGGAATCGCATCGCGTACGTGCTGTGCCAGGTCTTGCAGGAAGGTCGGGTCTTCGATGGCGTGTACAGCGTCGAAACGCAGGCCATCGAACCGATAGTCCTGCAGCCACATCATGGTGTTGTGGATGAAGAAGTCGTGCACTTCACGACGGCGGAAGTCGATCGCATCGCCCCACGGGGTCTTCTTGTCGCTGCGGAAGAAATGCTTGGCGTAGGCGCCGAGGTAATTGCCGTCCGGCCCGAAGTGGTTGTAGACCACGTCGAGAATCACCGCCAGACCCAGACCGTGGGCGGTGTCGATCAGATGCTTGAGCTGGTCGGGTGTACCGTAGGAAGACTGCGCGGCATAAGGCAACACGCCGTCGTAGCCCCAGTTGCGATCACCCGGGAACTGCGCGATAGGCATCAGCTCGATGGCGGTGACGCCGGTGTCAACCAGATGCTGGAGGCGCTTTTCAACGCCTGCGTAGCCACCCAGCGCACCGACGTGCAACTCGTAAATGACCGCCTCGTGCCAGGGCCGACCTTGCCACTCGGTGTTCTGCCACTGATAGGCGTCTTGGTCGACAACGATGCTGTAACCATGCACGTCGCCGTCCTGAGCCCGGGAAGCCGGGTCAGGAACAGTGAGGGTGTCTTGTTCATTGAGGGCGACGTTGTAACGGTAGCGTGTGCCGGCAACACACTTGGCGTCGAGAACGAACCAGCCGTCCTGCTCTGGCTGAAGGGCCTGTGCAGGCCCGTTTTCGAATTCGACGCTGACGCTTTTGGCATCCGGTGCCCAGAGGGCGAACCGGGTGTGTTGTTGATCCAGCATGACGGCGCCGTGGCGCCAGTTGTGATCCGTGCGCGAAGGCATCCGTAATTCCTTAATCAGTGAGTTATCAATAATGCAATGCCGCGCCTGCGGTCTTCTTCAGCAGCTCCTGATAGAGATCGGCATAGGGTTCAACCGCCTTGTGCCAATCAAACGGAGCGGCCATGGCCCTGCAACGCATGGCGTTGAGCAGCAGGGAGCTCTCGAAGACCTTGAATGCGCGGGTCAGGGCGTCGGTGTAGCTTTCGACGGTGGATTCGTCGAACAGGAAGCCGGTGCAGCCGTCCTCGATGGTGTCCGCCAGGCCGCCCGTGCGACGGGCGATCGGCAGGGAGCCGAAGCGCTGGGCGTACATCTGGCTCAGGCCGCATGGCTCGTAGCGCGATGGCATCAACAGGAAGTCACTGCCGGCAAACATGCGACGTGCGTCGGTTTCGTTGAAGCCGACACGCACGCTGACCTGGCCCGGAAAGCGAGCGGCGAGGTCGCGCATGGCGTCTTCTTCTTCAGGCTCGCCACGGCCGATGATTGCGATCTGGCCACCGTTGTTGACGATGTACTCGGCAACACCGATGGTCAGGTCCAGACCCTTTTGGTAAACCAGACGAGAGACCACGGCGAACAGCGGGCCGGTGGACGGCTCCAGCTCGAACAGCTCGCGCACGTAGTCGGCGTTGATTTCCTTGCGGGTCCACTCATTCGGTGCGAAGCGGCAAATCAGGTGTTCGTCCGTCGCAGCGTCCCAGCTTTCGTCAATGCCGTTGGGGATGCCGCTGAGCTGACCGCGATCGGCTTTGCTCTGCAGGAAACCTTCCAGGCCACAGCCGAAATCCGGGGTGGTGATTTCTTTGGCGTAGGTCGCGCTCACGGTGGTGATGTGGCTCGAATACGCCATACCGGCCTTGATGAACGACAGCTGACCGTAAAATTCCATGCCTTCCGGGCTCAGTGCCGAGTCCGGAATACCCAGCTCACGGCTGGAGGCGATGCTCACAAAACCCTGATACGCCAGGTTGTGAATGGTGAAAATCGACGGCGTGGTCTGGCCGCGCCATTTCATGTACGCCGGCGCCAGACCTGCTGGCCAGTCATGGGCATGAACCAGCTCGGGGCACCACTGGGTCTTGACCGCGCCGGCCGCAAAGTCGGCGGCTGCCAGGCCCAGACGGGCGAAGCGAATGTGGTTGTCGGACCAGTCGCGACCGTCATTGTCACCGTAGGGCGTGCCTTCACGCTCGTACAACTCGGGACAGATCAGGACGTAGATGACCAGGCCGTCTTTCATGTCCATCCGGCCGATCTTGCAAGGTGGCAGCGCGGCGTGGCCGGGCAGCTCACTGATGATGTGGATCGGATTGCCACTATTGATGACTTGGGGATAGCCGGGAATCAGCACGCGTACATCGTGCAGGTGGCGCATGGCGCGCGGCAGTGCAGCAGACACATCGCCCAGACCGCCGGTTTTCACCAGGTCGGCCATCTCTGAAGTCACGAACAGGACTTTCTTGCGGGTTACCGAAGAAATCACTGGTTGAACAGGAGGCAGTTGCAGCACAGGTGCGCTCGTCGTTGCGAAGACCGGCAGATGGGTCAGCTCGCTGGCCGGCTGATTAAAACTCTCTCCCTTCTGGGTTTTGACAGCGGCACTAATCATCGTTTTCTCCAGTTCGATATGCAGTGTTGGTACAGCACTTAGTTGTAAACGGCCATTTCCTATGGCCAGGCACGCAAGACCTACGCAAGATCGATACCCATTTACCGACTGCACATTAAGGGACAAGGTGAAAGCGGACTCTGCTTCGATTTTTCAACAGCATAGTTGCTCTATTCACATGACCCCGGCGCCTGTGTAGAAGTTTCGACTATTTTTCCGGGCCATGTCTGGCATGCGGGGTTGCGATGGGGTGCCGGGTGAATGGCGAAGCGTTGCAGTGATCTGCGGCCCCCTGAATGCGCCGTTGTGGAGCATGGGGTGGCGGCCTTTATAAAGGGGTACCGCCGGTCGGATTGTTGGACAATCATTGAGCCGTTGGTCTACTCCGATGCAACTCATGCGCTTTTGTGGGACGTGACCCGGGCAATCCGATTGCCGTGCCTTTTCTCGGTGCATGGCGGAAGAATTCCTGACCGATCAGAGACATTTCCTACTTCTGTATAAGGATATTTTCTCCGCCAGGGCGTTAGAATCGCCGCCACGTGGCACGTCGGCACACTGAGTCGAGCGCCTGTTGAGGTTTCTCCAGCGGTAGAGGAAGTCAATGCAAGCCCCTGAGGTTCTGGTACTGCAAGCCAGCTACAGCAATTCGGTTCACGCTGACGCGATCGGATTTCTGCTTAATCAATATGCCGAAGACGCGATGGGTGGCGGCAAGTCGCTGTCCATGGACACCCGTCAGCAATTGGCGATCGAATTGGCCAAGCGGCCTCATGCGTTCAGCGTGCTGGCGTTCATCGCCGGTGAGCCGGTTGGCCTGGTCAACTGTTTCGAGGGCTTCTCGACCTTCGCCTGCCGACCCTTGGTCAATGTCCATGACGTGGTGGTGATCGCCTCCGCCAGAGGGCAGGGTATCAGCCAGAAGATGCTGGCCAAGGTCGAGGAAATCGCCCGCCAGCGCGGCTGCTGCAAAATCACACTGGAAGTACTGGAAGGTAACGAAGCGGCCAAAGGCGCTTACCGCAAACTGGGGTTTGCCGACTACCAGCTGGACCCGCAGATGGGCCGAGCGTTGTTTTGGCAGAAAGCGCTGTAGCGGAGTGGTCATGGCGAAAGCCGATTCCACGGGATGCACGCGATGCTTTTAGTGGGACCGGCTTCAGCCGGGAAGAGGCCGGTTTGAATGCCCTCAATTTTGCGGTGTGACGCCTGACGCTTTCCCGGCTAAAGCCGGTCCTACTCAATGCGCAAACCATTTGTAACAGTTCTGTCCTGTAAGACGATTCCGGGAGCGCGATAGGATCGCCTCCCGTATTGCTTTCAGGACTCACATGTCGCTTTCTCTGGAACCTCCCAGTCGCCGACTCCCTTCCAACGGGGTCGAAGGCGTTCACTTCGCTTTATCCCGCTTGAACACGATATCTCCCTGGCTCGACCCACTTCGCGGTGCGTCGGGCCTTTTCGTGGTTGTTCCATTGACTGTAAAAGGGCGCTGACCCATGGAATGGATCGCTGACCCTACGGCCTGGCTTGGCCTGTTGACCCTGATCGTGCTTGAGCTGGTGCTCGGCATCGACAACCTCGTGTTCATCGCCATCCTCGCCGACAAGCTGCCGCCCGAGCAGCGCGACCGTGCGCGAGTCCTGGGCCTGTCGCTGGCGTTGATCATGCGCCTGGGCCTGCTCGCGAGCATTTCGTGGATGGTCACGCTGACCGAGCCGCTGTTCGAGGTTTTCGGCAAGAGCTTTTCAGGGCGCGACCTGATCATGCTGTTCGGTGGGGTGTTCCTGCTGTTCAAGGCGACCATGGAACTGCACGAGCGGCTGGAAGGCCACGTTACCCAGCGGGCGGGCAGCACGACCTACGCGCTGTTCTGGCCCATCGTCGCGCAGATCGTCGTGCTGGACGCGGTGTTCTCCCTGGACGCCGTGATCACCGCCGTGGGCATGGTCGATGAGCTGTCGATCATGATGATCGCGGTGGTGTTCTCGATCGGCATCATGGTCATCGCCAGCAAGCCGCTGACCGCCTTCGTCAACGCCCACCCGACGGTGATCATGCTGTGCCTGGGCTTTCTGATGATGATCGGTTTCAGCCTGACCGCCGATGGCCTGGGTTTCCATATTCCCAAAGGCTATCTGTACGCCGCCATCGGTTTCTCGATCCTGATCGAAGTGTTCAACCAGATTGCCCGTGCGAGACGCAAGCGCAGCGTCAAAGGTGACTTGCCACGCCGCGAGCGCACCGCCCATGCCGTGCTGCGCCTGTTAGGTGGTCGCAGGCCAAACGCTGAGGAGGTCGGTGAGGAGATCGCCGACATGCTCGATGGCGACAGCGACGAGGTGGTGTTCGACCGCCGCGAGCGGGTGATGATCAGCGGCGTGCTGCAGTTGGCGCAGCGGCCCATTCGCGGGGTGATGACGGTGCGCAACGACGTCGACGTGATCGATCTGGATGACACGCCCGACGGCATTCGCCAGCGACTGGTCAACTCGTCCTATTCACGGCTGCCCCTGATCCGCCGGGGCCGTATCGACGAGCCACTGGGCTTCGTGCATAAGAAGGAAATGCTCAATGCTTGGCTGTCCGGTGCCGAGCCGAACATCGAACACCTGGCCCGACCGACGCTCAACCTGCTGGAGAGCTTCTCGATCCTCAACGCCCTGGAGCAAATGCGCGCGCAGTCCACACACATTGCTTTCGTGATCAACGAGTTCGGCGATTTCGCCGGCATCCTGACCATGACCGACATTCTCGAATCCATCGCCGGCGAGCTGCCGGACGCCAGCGAAATCGAGGGCCCGGACGTGATCGAAGAAGGTGAGGGCGTGCTGGTCAATGCCGCCATGAACCTCAGCCATCTGCGCGAACGCATTGGCTTCAAAGCGAGGGCGACGAGTGATTATCAGACCCTGGCCGGGCTGGTGGTGAGCCTGCTTGACCGGTTGCCGGTGATCGGGGATGAGGCGCAGTGGGAGGGCTGGCACATGAAAGTCGTGCAGGTACAGGAGCGTCGGGTGACCCGCGTGCTACTGCGCCAGACACCGCCTTTATAGCCGTCGCTGATGCACATCCATCCCGGCGAAAACAAAAAAGGCCTGCATTGCGCAGGCCTTTTTAGTTGGAGCGAAGATTACTTCACAGCTACTTATTACTTCTGTACGACGTCGGGCGTGGTGCCGGGCTGGCTGGCGGCCTTCTCCATGTGGGCAAAGTCACTCAGGCCTTTCGGCGCATAGGGATCGCCGATCAATCGAGGGCGCGCCTTGAAGTCCAGGCTGACCAGACTCTTGGTGGTGTCGAGTTCGTCAAAGCTCAGTCCCGCCAGTTGTGCCCAGGTGTGGATCAGGTTCGAACTGGTGTAAGGCCGATCATGAATGCTGTCGAAATTCCAGTCATGGGTCTGCTTCCACTTCGGCGAGGCGTAGGCAATGAACGGCACGGTGTACATCGGGATGGTCGGCTTGTTCTCGTTACGGCCCAGGGTGTTGCGGCCTGGCGAGTCGTAGACATCTTCGCCGTGGTCGGAGAGGTACAGCAGGAAGCCGTTCGGGTCGGCCTTGCCGTATTCCTTGATCAGGCTGGACACCACGAAATCGTTGTACAGCACTGCGTTGTCGTAGTTGTTGTAAAACTCCAGCTTGCTGTCATCGATGTCAGGTGGCACGCCGTCACGTCCGCTGAATTTCGCGAATTCTTCCGGGAAACGATACTGGTAAGCCATGTGCGTGCCGAGCAGGTGAACCACGATCAGTTTGCGCGGCGCGGCATCGGTCAGTGCTTTGGTGAACGGCGCCAGCACGTCTCCGTCGTACTGTCGGGCGTTCTGGTTGCGGTTGTTGTTCAGATAGACCTGCTCGTCAGCCTGCTCGGAGAAGGTAGTGAGCATGGTGTTGCGCTTGGTCATCGTCTGCTGGTTGGTGATCCAGAACGTCTTGTAACCCGCCTGTTTCATCACGCTGACAATGGATGGCGTCTTCAGGTAAAGGTCCGGGTTTTCCTCGTCGGCGAAGGTCAGTACCTGCTGCAGGGCCTCGATGGTGTAAGGCCGTGGCGTGATGACGTTGTTGAACACCTGCAACTGGTCCTTCATGGCGTCCAGGTTCGGTGTGGTCTGGCGCGGGTAGCCATAAAGGTGCATGCGCCCGCGGTTGGTCGACTCGCCGATCACCAGCACCAGGGTGGTGGGCAGATTGGCTTGCTGGTCCTTAAGGTTTTTCAGCGGCGCGATGTTGTTGCTGCTGGTCAGCATGTCCTGCATGCCATCCAGTTGCTGGGTGTAACGGTGATAGGCAACGATCATCTGCCATGGCACCGCCGGCTCGATGCGTGATTCAAAGGCTTCCAGCGCGGTCGATGCTTCGTCGAACCGCGCAAACTGCTTGGCCAGCGGGTAGCCGATGATGCCGATCAACAGCGCCGCTGCAACGGCGTAGGCGCGGCGGCGTGGCATGTATACCGGGCGCAGGCGAGTCCACAGGAATATCGCGAACGCGGTGTGGGCGATAAACGCCAGCACGATCCACCACGCGAAGTACTGGGTCATGTATTCGCCGGCTTCAGAAATGTTCGATTCGAACATGATGAAGATGACGCTCTGGGAAAACTCTTGCTGGTAAATGAAGAAGTAGCCCAGGCTCGCCATGGAGCAGGCCCACAGAATCACGCCGATCACGGCCGCCATGACGCGGGTCTTTCGCGGGAACATCAGCATCGGCGCAAGCCAGATGCCACTGATGACGAACGCTTGGCGGAAGCCGGCAAAACCGGTGATGCCGGTCAGCTGGATCAGCAGTTGAGTGATGCCGGAGAAGTACCAGAAAAACACGAACAGCCAGATAACGCCCGCCCAGTCGAACCCTTTCGGAGTCGCAGTGCTCCGTTTCATCGTTGCCATCAAGCGCTCCGCTATAGACCTTCCGGGCGACAGGACACCGCCCGAATTAATTCAAGTGCCAGCAAATGGCCAGCAATCAATGTGTTGAGGGTCGGGATTATGTTTTCAGTTGAGTGAAAATTTTGTCACGAGGGCGTTGCGAAACCGCAGCAAGCAGCTACAGACGCGCACGCTAGAGCAGGGCGGGGAACGTAACAGCCGGCACCGGGTCCGACGCAGGGTCGAAATCCGTGCCATGCATGGGGCGATGCGGGGTGAGTGCTCAAGATCAGGGCATGCGCCGGCAAGCCTGCAGATCGGGCTTGCCTTGGTCTTAGTGGCGCAGGGACGTGTGTGTCAGGCGTGAAGGGCAGTGCCGCTGCCGATGAGCTGGGCGTGTTGCAGCATCGAAGTCAGCTGGGCGACTTTGTTCTGCAATACGGCGCGTTCTTCCCTGAGCTGGCGCAGCTCGTCACGACGGATTGTGACGTAAAGGGTTTGTGGAGCGTTGGCTGTCAGTACTGTGCCCATTGCACACCTCGCAAATGGCGGGTTCAACTTCATAAGGTTCAAGCAAGGACGTTTGCTGATCGGCATGTCCTGCTCACTACCTCTATCGGCCGGAATTCTGATTTCTTTTGCGTAAAAAAGGAACTTTTTTATTTTTGATTGTCGCGAACGTTTCTTGATCGCGAAAACCAGCGTCATAAGGCAGTCTTGCAGACATCTGTGCAGATGCACATGAAACTTTTTTCACCGGGAAACCATAGTTTGCCTCCCCGGATTAACCCACTATGCGGCACTGGGCTATAAACTGAGGCACCTCTGAATTTGATTAAGGAGCACCTCTACATGCAACTCGGGATTGTTGGACTAGGCCGCATGGGCGGCAACATCGCACGTCGACTGATGCTCAATGGCCACACGACTGTGGTCTATGATCGCGATGAGAAGTCTCGCACCGTGCTCGCCGCAGAAGGCTCGACCCCGGCTAAAGACCTCGCCTCGCTGGTCGCTGCCCTGGAAAAACCGCGAGCCGTCTGGGTGATGTTGCCTGCTGGCGCTCCAACCGAAGACACCATCAACGAGCTGGCCACTTTGCTCGATGCCGACGATGTGATCATTGACGGCGGCAACACCTTCTATAAGGACGACGTACGCCGCTCCTTGGCGTTGAAAGACAAAAACCTGCACTACGTCGATGTCGGCACCTCGGGAGGCGTCTGGGGGCTGGAACGCGGCTATTGCATGATGATCGGTGGCGAAACCGACGTCGTCACGCGACTTGACCCGATCTTCAAGACCCTGGCCCCGGGCATCGGTGACATCCCGCGCACCAGGGACCGTTCAAAGGACGCCGATCCGCGCGCCGAGCACGGCTACATCCACGCCGGCCCGCCGGGCGCAGGCCACTTCGTGAAGATGATTCACAACGGCATCGAGTACGGCATGATGCAGGCCTTCGCCGAAGGCTTCGACATCCTCAAGACCAAGAATTCGGACAACCTCCCGGTTGAACAGCGCTTCGACCTGAACCTGGGCGACATCGCCGAAGTCTGGCGTCGCGGCAGTGTCGTGTCTTCCTGGCTGCTGGACCTGACCGCCGACGCGCTGGCCACCGACCCACAGCTCAACGCCTATTCCGGCTCCGTGGCCGACAGCGGTGAAGGCCGCTGGACCATCGAAGCCGCCATGGAGCAGGCGGTACCGGTTCCTGTGCTGTCCACTTCGCTGTTCGCGCGCTTCCGCTCCCGTCAACAAAGCACGTACGGCGACAAGATGCTGTCCGCCATGCGTTTCGGATTTGGTGGTCATAAGGAACCAAAATAATGGGTTTATCCCGCAGCAAGCAGAATGCGCCGGTCGCTCCGGCGACCACGCTGTTTCTCTTCGGTGCCCATGGTGACCTGGTCAAACGGCTGTTGATGCCGGCCCTCTACAACCTGTTTCGCGACGGATTGGTGAGTGAAGACCTGCACATCGTCGGCGTCGACCACAACACCGTCAGCGATGCCGATTTCGCCAAAAAGCTCGAGGATTTCATTCGTCAGGAGGCGGCCAGCAAGGTCGCCCAGGGCGGCGAAGAGCCTCTGGACCCGGCGTTGTGGGGCAGCCTGTCGAAGCGCATCACCTACATCACCGGTGATTTTCTCGACGACTCCACGTACGCGGACATCGACGCGAAGATCAAGAGCACGGGCACCCGCAATGCCGTGTTCTACCTGGCGACCGCGCCGCGTTTCTTCAGCGAGGTGACGCAGCGTCTGGGCTCTTCCGGGTTGATGGTCGAAGACGATGACAGCTTCCGTCGCGTGGTGATCGAGAAGCCGTTCGGCCACGATCTGCCCAGCGCTGTGGCACTGAACAACTGCTTGCTGAAGGTCATGAGCGAGAAGCAGATCTACCGGATCGACCATTACCTGGGCAAAGAGACGGTGCAGAACATTCTGGTCAGCCGTTTCTCCAACGGTCTGTTCGAGTCGTTCTGGAACAACCATTACATTGATCACGTGCAGATCACCGCGGCCGAAACCGTGGGCGTTGAAACCCGTGGCAGTTTTTACGAAACCACCGGCGCGCTGCGGGACATGGTGCCCAATCACCTGTTCCAGCTGCTGGCGATGGTGGCGATGGAGCCGCCCGCTGCATTCGGCGCCGATGCCGTGCGTGGCGAGAAGGCCAAGGTGGTCGGCGCGATTCGGCCCTGGTCTGAGATGGAAGCGCTTGCCAACTCGGTGCGCGGTCAATATTCCGAGAGCAGCATCAATGGCAAGGCTGTCACCGGTTATCGCGAGGAAGACCGCGTCGATCCCGAGAGCAACACCGAAACCTACGTTGCGCTCAAGGTGATGATCGACAACTGGCGATGGATGGGCGTGCCGTTCTACCTGCGCACCGGCAAGCGCATGAGCGTGCGCGACACCGAAATATCCATATGCTTCAAACCCGCGCCTTACGCGCACTTTCGTGACACCGATGTCGGCCGTCCCGCGCCAAACTTTCTGAAGATCCAGATCCAGCCTGACGAAGGCATGTGGTTTGATCTGCAGGCTAAGAAGCCCGGCCCGACCCTTGACATGCAGACCATCGAGCTGGGTTTTGCTTACAAGGACTTCTTCGAGATGCAGCCGTCGACCGGGTACGAAACCCTGATCTACGACTGCCTGACGGGGGATCAGACGCTGTTCCAGCGTGCCGACAACATCGAAAACGGCTGGCGTGCCGTGCAGCCGTTCATTGATGCCTGGGCCAAGGATCCGCAAGTCGAGCTGTACCACGCGGGCGAAGACGGGCCGTCGGCGGCCGATGAGTTGCTGGCCCGTGATGGCCGAACATGGCAGCGTCTGGGATGAGTGATGCCACGCAACCCCTCATCCAGTTCATGTTGTCCGACATCGATGGCACGCTGCTGCACCCCGATCACAGCCTGAGTCAGGCCAACATCGATGCCGTGCGTAAATTGCAGGAGGCCGGGATTCATTTCTCGGTCGCCAGCAGCCGTCCGCCGCGCGCCATGCGTCAGCAGATCGATGCCTTGGGCATCACGCTGCCGACCGTGGCGTTCAACGGCGCCAACATCATTAATCCCGATGGCAGTCTGCTGCAGGCCCACCGGATTGATGCCGCAGCGGCGCGCACCAGCCTTGAGCTGTTCGCGAGCGAGGCGGTGGCGGTCTGGGTGTTCGCCGATGACCAGTGGCTGCTGCTCAATCCCGAAGGCGATTACGTCGACCACGAGCGCAATACCCTGGGCTACGACTTCGTGCACGTCCCCAGCTTCGACGATTACCTGGACCGCATCGACAAGATTGTCGCGGCGAGCAAGGATTTCGAGCTGCTCAAGCGCCTCGAGTTGGCGCTCAACCCGCTGATCGCCGGGTCGGCGCTGGCAGCGCGCTCCCAGTCCTATTACCTCGACGTCACCGCGCTGGACGCCAACAAGGGCACTGCCCTTGAAACGCTGGCCGCTGCGTTGGGCGTGCCGTTGGCCCATACCGCCGCGATCGGCGATGCCGGCAACGATGTGGCGATGTTCCTTCGTGCCGGGCTGTCGATTGCGATGGGGCAGGCCGAAGTGGGCGTCAAGACACAGGCCAACTACGTCACCGACAGTAATGGCGATGACGGGCTGGCCAAGGCCATCGAGCGCTACATCCTGCCTCGTTGATTCGAGACGGCGATTGCGCTGCTACTCATGGGGGCAGCCACTCAAGGGCCCGGCGTACAACAAGAATAAAGTGCTCACCAAGAGGGATAAACGCCCGATGGCTGTATTGATCGAAGATTACGCGCTGCTCGGCAACTGCCGGACCGCAGCGCTGGTGGCCCGCGACGGGTCGCTGGACTGGCTGTGTTTCCCGCGTTTTGATGCGCCAGCCTGTTTCGCCGCGCTACTCGGCGACAGCAACAACGGGCGCTGGAAGCTGGCACCGGTGGACGGCACCGCTCAGTCGCGGCGCCGCTATCGTGACGGCACGCTGATTCTCGAAACCCTCTTCACCACCGACACCGGCCAGGCGCTGCTTATCGATTTCATGCCCATGGAGATCGACAACAGCGTGGTGCGTATCGTCGTCGGCGTGGAAGGACGCGTGGATTTTTCGATGGACCTGGCGATCCGCTTTGACTACGGCAGCACTGTGCCGTGGGTCGAGAAGCGCGATCCCCACACTATGACCGCGGTTGCCGGCCCGGACATGCTGGTGCTGCGCACACCTGCTGAGCTGCACCCGATGGACCATCACACCGAAAGCCTGTTCAGCGTTGAAGCAGGCCAGCGTTTGGGCTTCGCGCTGTCCTGGCAGGCCTCTCACGAGCCGGTGCGTTGGGGCTTCGATGTGGAGCTGGCCCTGCAGCAGACCGAAACGTTCTGGCGAGATTTCTCCGGGCGCTGTCCGGATGTCGGGCAGTGGACGGATCAGGTCAAGCGTTCGCTGATCACCCTCAAGGCCATGACCTATGCGCCCACCGGCGGCATCGTCGCGGCGGTGACCACCTCGCTGCCAGAGCAGTTGGGCGGCGAGCGCAACTGGGATTACCGCTTCTGCTGGCTGCGCGATGCGACCATGACCCTGCTGGCGTTCATGAACCTGGGCTACTTCGAAGAAGCCACCGCATGGCGCAACTGGCTGCTGCGCTCCATTGCCGGCAACCCTGACCAGGTCCAGATCATGTATGGCCTGGCAGGCGAGCGGCGTTTGCTGGAGTATGAATTGCCATGGCTGGCCGGTTACGAGCAGTCGCGTCCTGTGCGGGTGGGCAATGGTGCGGCCAGTCAGGTGCAACTGGACGTTTACGGTGAAGTCGCCGACGCCATGACCCAGGCGCTCAAGAACGGCTTGCCGGCGCTGCCGCGCGGAACTGAAATCCAGAAAGTGATCATGCCGTTTCTTGAAAAGGTCTGGCATCAGCCGGACGCGGGCATCTGGGAAATTCGCTCGGCGCCACGGCACTTCACCCATTCCAAAGTCATGGCGTGGGTGTCGTTTGACCGAAACGCGGGGGTATTGGCCAAGAGCGATGACCCGGAAGACCGCGAAAGGGGACGGCACTATCGGGAGGTTGCCGACCAGATTCACGCCGACGTCTGCGCCAACGGCTACAACGCAGCGCTGGGGAGCTTCGTGCAGACCTATGGCGGCACTGAGCTGGACGCCAGCCTGCTGCAGATTGCGCTCACCGGCTTCCTCCCCGTCGACGACCCGCGCGTCACCGGCACCGTCACGCGGATTGAACAGTCGCTGATGAAAGACGGCCTGCTGCTGCGCTACGACAGCGAACGCAGCACCGACGGCGTCTCGGGCAGCGAAGGGACGTTTCTGGTGTGTTCGTTCTGGCTCGCCGATGTCTACGTGCTGCAAGGCCGCGACGACGAAGCCCAAGTCCTTTTCGAACGCTTGTGCGGTTTGTGCAACGACGTCGGCCTCCTCGCCGAGCAATACGACCCCCAGCAAAACCGCATGCTCGGCAATTTCCCCCAGGCTTTCAGCCACATTGGCATCATCAACACAGCGCTGAATCTGCACCGTGTCATCTGCCCCGTGAAAAGCCGCGCGGCTACACCCACCTAGTGGGGCGGTGACAGGGGGATAGTTCTACGTGATGGGGCGAGATTGAGAGTGCGCACGCTGGCCTCTTTCCGGCTAAGGCCGGTCCTGCCAGGAATGCGTGTGCCTGATTGCATCGCTATAAGGCTGGGATGGACGCGGAGCGCCCCGGGATGCATACCCACGCCGAGCGTGGGCACGATCAGAAATATTTTTCACTTTTGGGGGCTCTGGAGTGCGCCTTCAGCATAATTGTCCGCTGCATCCATCAGCATCCCTTTGCCCTATGTGATGGAATTTCTGGCGCTGAGACCGAACGTCAGAGAATTCAGTTGCCGTTGATTGTTTAAAGACCTCGGCCGGCATCCCCGGCCGAGGTCTTGAGGCTGTCAGCCGACGTTAACCAGCAACCGGCGAACGCCAGTCATCAGAGCCCGAAGTGCCACAAACTTCATGGGTCCAGGTAATTTTGCGGTAGGTGAACTCTACGTCCTCCAGATGAGTGAAGTGGGCGTTCGACGGATCCTGGCAGTTATGCATGTAGTCTTTAATGTCGACGATAATCGCGTCTTCCAGTTTGGTGGTGTAGTAGTGCTCCTGTGTACCCGCTGCGGACGTGCGATACCACTGGATAGTGATCTCGGTCAGGCGCTCGCCCGATGTCAAAGCTGCCAGTAACAGTGGCGAGGACTTATCAAACACCTTGGTAATCTTGACTGGCTTGTGCACACGCTGGCCGGTTGGCTGGCCCGACTGCGGATCGCGCGGGATGATCATTTCATGTTGAAAGCCTTGCACCATGACTTGATCTTCGTGACCTTCCTGGTATGTGTTGCCAACTGAATCTGCGGTAAAGGCACCTGCGGTGATTAGGCCCTGCTTGGTGCCTGTGATGGACATATATGCTGGTGTAGCCATGAAGATGCTCCTTGCCTCATAAATAAAATTCCCCGAAAGCCAGTTAGCGTTCTGGGTGCAGGAGATATATCAATCTCTGTGCCAGGCTTTGAATTATTCATGTAAATCAATTGGTTATATTGATGCGTTGTCATTGGTACGTTAGGTTGTCGGGCTTGCTCGTGAGAATGTGCGCAAGAAGTTGCGCAGTGTTGCGCAACTTCTTGCGCACTCGGCTGTAAGGCCCGCTGCGCCTGGGCTGGAAGGTCTAGGGAGCTGTGTTTTTCTAAAAGAGTGCGCAATTTTTTGCGCATGGCGGCTCAGCGCCACTGCTGCTTGCTGGACACCTCAAACCGTCCACGGACTGCTTGATCGACTCCTTGTTCTTCGTTATCGGGAAGCCGCGGCGCGTCGTCCATTCATCACGAACTCGCCAAAGATGCACTTGTTCTATAGCGCATTGAGGGAGAGTCATCTCGCAGTTATAAGTTGTGGAAATTTCCTACAATGCAAATGGAATTATCTCGTTTTTAGATGGCTTGATAGCGCTAGGGGCGCTGAGTATTATCTGCGGCCTCGGAAGGGTAGACGTTTTGTTACATATCAACCGTTCAGGTAGTCACTAAATAATTCCGTTCATTCAGCAGATTAATCAGCTGTATTTGACGTGAATTTATATCGAAGATTTAGCATGTCTTATTCAAGTCAACTTTCTGTGTATTACCTTGACGCCGCTCGAGCCCCTGTTTCGGTAGAGAGCTTCGCGGGTGAAGACGTGCGTTTTTCAAATGAATACGAGGCCTTGGAAAGTGAACTGGGTAAGGCTCAATCCATTCACGAAAACGGTCAGATCGACTGGCTGAAGGTGCAACAACAAAGCGAAAATCTGCTCCGTACTCAATCCAAAGATCTGCGCGTCGCAGTCTGGCTGACATGGGCGCTGTGCCAGCGGGAGTCTTTCCAGGGGCTGTTGGCAGGGCTTGAGGTTCTTCACCATCTTTGCGTGCAGCATTGGGCCGAAATTTATCCCCTGAAGGCCCGCACGCGCTCCGCCGCTATTGGTTGGCTGGTCCCCCGTCTTGAACAGGTGCTCAACGATAATGTTCCCATCAAAGGGCGACTGCCGTTGTTCAGTCGTCTGGTTGAAGTCCTCGAAGGCCTCGATACGGCGTTTACACAGCACTTGGGTGTTGAAGCGCCTTTGCTGCTGCCGATTTCTCGACGTCTGAAACATCTGGCCCGGGGCACGCCCGACAGTCCGCCGGACGCCGGTACAACTGGCGTGGCTGTGGTGCAGGTCATGCAGGCTGCTACTCAGTCATTCGCCCCAACCGCTGTGATCAACGATGAGAAAGAGGCGCACAAGGCGCTGCGTCATCAGCAGGACAGCGCGCGGTCGCTATGTGATTGGTGGCTCAGGCAGAAAGCCAGCGATCTGCGCGCCTTGCGCCTCAATCGCACGTTGCTGTGGCTGCCGATCGAGGCGGTCCCGGAACGTAATGCAGAACAGATCACCGCCCTTCGTGGGCTCCCGGCAGACAAGCTCAAAGGCTATCAGGACAAATACGATCAAGGCAGCCATGCCGATCTGCTTCTTGAACTGGAGGCGAGCCTGGCAAAGGCGCCGTTCTGGTTCGATGGCCAGCGAATGGTCTGGGAGTGCCTGCAAGGGTTGAACGCGGAGTCAGCAATGCGCGAGGTAGAGCTCCATTTTGCGCAGTTGATTCAGCGACTGCCGGGTGTCATCGAACTGCGTTTTCACGACGGAGTGCCTTTTGCGGACCCGGCAACCCGCGCCTGGATTACCGCCAGTGTCATGCCTCGCCTGCAAGCGGCCAGTGCGTCCCGCAAAGTAGAAGTTGCTGATGCGCAACCCGCCTGGGAGTCCGCCCTGGAATGCGCAGCGTCGGTGTTGCGCAAGGACGGCCTCAGAGCGGCAGTGCAGCTCCTCAAGCAAGGCCTGCACAGCGCCAAAGGCGGACGCTCACGATTTTTCTGGCAGTTCGCCCTCGCTCGATTGTGCTTCACCGCCAGGAAGTACGAACTCGCCAAGACCCAACTCGACACCCTGGATCAAACCCTGCGGGACTCAGGTATCGATGCCTGGGAGCCTGATCTTGCGCTCGATGTGCTGCATCTCTTGCACAGCTGTTTTGAATTAATGCCCCAGGGCCATGGGGTCCGGGAGCGCAAGGAAGAGGTGTATCGCAGGCTGTGCCATCTCGACCTTGAAGTCGTACTTGAATAGGCCTCAGGCCCCAATTACCAGGAGAACGGCCATGGCCAAAGAAGGATCGGTAGCCCCTAAAGAACGTATCAATGTCACGTTCAAACCCGCCACCGGTGGTGCTCAGGAAGAGATCGAGCTGCCGCTGAAGCTTCTCGCAATCGGTGATTACACCCTGCGTAAAGACGAGCGAAAAGTCGAAGAGCGCAAGCCGATCAGCATCGACAAGATGACGTTTGACGAGGTACTGGCCAAGCAGGCGTTGAGCCTGACGCTGAGCGTGCCCAATCGTCTGCAAGAAGGTGAAAGCAACGAAGACCTGGCGGTGCAGCTGCACGTCAAGTCGATGAAAGACTTCAATCCGGCTTCGCTGGTTGACCAGGTACCCGAACTGAAAAAGCTCATGGAGCTGCGCGACGCTCTGGTGGCGCTAAAAGGACCGCTGGGTAACGCGCCCGCCTTTCGCAAAGCCATCGAAGGCGTCCTTGCCGACGGCGAGTCCCGTGATCGCGTCCTCGGCGAGCTGGGTTTGAACACCGCCGCCCAGGACACCTGAGTCCATCCGCCAAGGAACCAACATCATGACTACTACACCAGCGCAGCAGCAGAGCAAAGCATCCGGCGAGTTCAGCATTCTCGACAGCATCATCGCCGAAACCCGTCTGCCTCGAGATGAAGACGCATATGGCATCGCCAGGCGCGGCGTATCGGCGTTTATCGAAGAGCTGCTCAAACCGCAAAACGCGGGTGAGCCGGTCAAGAAGGCGATGGTTGACCGCATGATTGCCGAGATCGATGCCAAGCTCGGCCGCCAGATGGACGAGATTCTGCATCACCCGGACTTCCAGTCGCTTGAGTCGTCCTGGCGTGGACTGCAATTGCTGGTCGAGCGGACCGACTTCCGCGAGAACATCAAGATTGAAATCCTCAACGTGTCCAAAGAGGACTTGCTGGAAGATTTCGAGGACTCACCCGAAGTCATGCAGGCGGGGCTCTACAAACACATCTACACCGCGGAGTACGGCCAGTTTGGTGGGCAGCCCGTGGGGGCGATCATCGCCAACTACTTCATGTCCCCAAGCTCACCGGACGTCAAGCTGATGCAGTACGTTTCCAGCGTCGCCTGCATGTCCCACGCGCCGTTCATCGCCGCCGCCGGCCCCAGGTTCTTTGGCCTGGAAAGCTTCACCGGCCTGCCGGACCTGAAAGATCTGAAAGATCACTTCGAGGGGCCGCAGTTCGCCAAATGGCAGAGCTTCCGTCAGTCGGAAGACGCCCGCTACGTCGGCCTGACGGTGCCGCGCTTCCTGCTGCGCAACCCGTACGACCCGCAAGAGAACCCGGTCAAGTCGTTCGTCTACAAGGAAACCGTTGCCAACAGCCATGAGCACTACCTGTGGGGCAACACGGCGTACGCCTTCGGTACGAAGCTGACCGACAGCTTCGCCAAGTTCCGCTGGTGCCCGAACATCATTGGCCCGCAGAGCGGTGGCGCCGTCGAGGATTTACCGCTGCACCACTTCGAAAGCATGGGTGAAATCGAAACCAAGATCCCTACCGAAGTACTGGTAAGCGATCGTCGTGAATACGAACTGGCGGAGGAGGGCTTCATTTCACTGACCATGCGCAAGGGCTCGGATAACGCGGCCTTCTTCTCCGCCAGTTCGGTACAAAAGCCGAAGTTTTTCGGTACCAGTGTGGAAGGCAAGGCGGCGGAGCTGAACTACAAACTCGGCACCCAGCTGCCGTACATGATGATCGTCAACCGTCTTGCTCACTATCTGAAAGTCCTGCAACGCGAGCAGCTCGGTTCGTGGAAAGAACGCACTGACCTCGAACTGGAACTGAACAAGTGGATCCGCCAGTACGTTGCCGACCAGGAAAATCCGAGTGCTGAAGTGCGTGGTCGTCGTCCCCTGCGTGCCGCGCAGATCATCGTCAGTGACGTGGAAGGTGAGCCCGGCTGGTATCGCGTCAGCCTGAACGTGCGCCCGCATTTCAAATACATGGGCGCCGATTTCACCCTGTCGCTGGTGGGCAAGCTGGACAAAGAGTGAAGGGATTCGATGCATGACTGGGTACGGCAGCCTTTTCGAACGCCTGGGCGGCGACGCAGACAAGCGCGTCGGCTGGAGCCGCGAAGATTCTGCGACGGCGTCAGTGGCTGCCCATCTGGCCAAGATGCTCAGCACCCGGGCGGGCAGCGTTCAGACGCTTACCGACTACGGGCTGCCCGATCTCAATGACATGCGTTTGAGCCTTCATGACGCTTTGACCAAGGCGCGGCTCGCTATCGAAGTCTTCATCGAAACCTACGAGCCTCGCCTGAGTAGCGTCCAGGTCATCGCGCTGCCCCACGACAACGATCAGCTTCGTCTCGCCTTCCGTATAGAAGGGTTGCTGGAGGTTGAGGGTTTCAAGCGCCAGGTCACTTTCGCCGCACGTCTGGAGGGCGGCGGTCAGGTACAGGTCAATCACAGGAAAACCTGATGTCAGTAACCCGCTGCACATGGCTGCACCGGATCACACAAGGCGCTAGCAGGAAGTCTCGCCGCAACGCCCACCCTTGAACCAAAACAGCTGCGCCCGAAGGTAATACCATGTCCTTTAACCACTACTACCAAAGCGAGCTCACCGCGCTGCGCCAGCTAGGTCGTCTATTCGCCGAGCGCAGTCCGGCGTTGGCGCCTTTTCTGGGGCAGGCCGGCCGGGACCCTGACGTAGAGCGGTTGCTGGAAGGCTTCGCGTTCCTGACCGGACGCCTGCGGCAGAAGCTCGATGACGAGCTGCCTGAGCTCAGCCATTCGCTGATGCGGCTGCTGTGGCCCAACTACATGCAGCCGCTGCCGGCCTTCAGCATTCTCCAGTTCGACCCGTTGAAACTGGCAGGGCCTGCGTTGAGGGTGGAGCGCGATACACCGGTGGACAGCGTGCCGATCGATGGCGTGCAGTGCCGCTTCCGCACCTGCTACCCAACCGACGTTCAGGCGCTTGATCTGGTGGCACTGGGGTACTCGGTCAAGGGCGAAGGCTCGCTGCTGAGCCTGCGCCTGGAGGTGAGCGGCGAAGGCCATCTCGGTGAGTTGGAATTAAGCCGTTTGCGCCTGCATTTTGCTGGCGAGCGCTACATCAGTCAGATGCTCTACCTGAGCCTTCTGCGCAATCTGGAGAAGATTGAGCTGGTCCCGTTGGACGGCGACGGCAAGCCTGTAAAGGGCTTCAACGGCATACCCATGGCATTCAACGTCCCTGTCGATCGTATCCAGCCCGTGGGGTTTGCCGAAGACGAAGCGCTGATCCCGTATCCGCTGAATACCTTTCGCGGCTATCGCTATCTGCAGGAATACTTCGCCTTCCAGGACAAGTTTCTGTTCGTGGACGTGAAGGGCCTGGACCTGCTCGCTGCGTTGCCGGAAGACACGCTGAAACAGGCGCGCGGGTTTGAATTGCGTTTCGACATTCGCAAGAGCGGCGTGCAGCGTCTGCGCCCGACGCTGGACAACGTGAAGCTCCATTGCACGCCGGTCGTGAACCTGTTCAAGCATGATGCCTCGCCGATACGCCTTGAGGGCAAACAGGACGAGTACCTGTTGGCGCCGGCGCTCTACAGCCCGGAAAATTGCGGTGTGTTTTCAGTCGAATCCGTGATCGGCTGGAAACCCGGTGGCTTGGGGTACGAGGCGTACGTGCCATTCGAGTCCTTCGAGCATGACCCCAGTTTCGATGTGCCGAATCGCCGTCCGCATTACAGCATTCGCCAGCGTTCATCATCGCTGCACGATGGCCTCGACACCTACCTGAGCTTCGGCATCCGTCACACCGAAGCCTCTGAAACACTGTCGATCGAAATGATGTGCACCAATCAGAACCTGCCGCGCACGCTCAAGCTGGGTGACATTTGCATCGCCTGCGAACAGACACCGGAATTTCTGACCTTCCGCAATATCACCCCGGCCACGCCCAGTTATGCGCCGCCGCTGAACCGCGACTTCCTGTGGAAGCTGATCAGCAACATGTCGCTCAACTACCTGTCCCTGGCGGACGTCAACGCCTTGAAGGTGGTCCTCGAAACATACGACCTGCCGCGCTATTACGACCCGCACGCGGAAAAGGTCAGCAAGCGCCTGCTGGGTGGGCTCACGTCGATCAGCCATCAGCATGTCGACCGCCTGCACAAAGGCTTGCCGGTCCGCGGCCTGCGCACCGAGCTGACCATCGACCCACAGGGCTATATCGGTGAGGGCGACGTGTTCGTGTTCGCTTCTGTTCTCAATGAGTTTTTTGCGCTCTACGCCAGCCTCAATTCGTATCACGAGCTGCGGGTAAGAAGCACACAGGGAGAGGTGTACCAATGGACACCCCGCATGGGCCTGCAGCCCCTGCTTTGAGCGGGCTGACCCAAGGCATACGCGAATACTCGCTGTTTCAGGCCGTCTTGCTGGTCATCGACCGGCTGCGCACTGAGCACCCGCGTCTGAACGATGACGACTTGTATGACTTGCTGGAATTCCAGGCCAACCCGAGCCTGGGCTTTCCGGGAAGTGATGTGGACCGCGTGGAGTTTTTTGAAGAGTCCGGGCTGATTCGTGCACGCCTGCGCTTCAACCTGCCGGGCCTTGTCGGGTCCGGATCACCCTTGCCTGCGTTTTATAGCGAGCAGGCACTGGGGGACAACGAGGAGGGGAATCCGACCCGTCAGTTCCTCGATCTGTTTCACCATCGCCTGCATCGGCTGATGTTGCCGATCTGGAAGAAATACCGGTACCGCGCCTGTTTTGAAAGCGGCGCGATCGATCCGTTTTCGTCGCAGTTGTTCGCGCTCATCGGACTGGGCAGCGAAGAGATTCGACAGGCGCGTGAGCTGAACTGGAAGCGACTGCTGCCGTACCTGGGTTTGCTCAGCCTGCGCGCGCATTCGGCAGCGCTGATCGAGTCGGTGCTGCGGTACTACTTCAAACACGCAGAACTCACGATCGAACAATGCATGGAGCGTCGCGTGGAAATTCTCGAAGAGCAGCGCAACAGCCTTGGCCGAGCCAACAGCCAGCTAGGTGAGGACCTGGTGCTGGGCGAACACGTTCGCGACCGCAGTGGCAAGTTCCGCATCCATGTTCGAGAGCTTGGCTGGCAGCGTTTCCACGAGTTCCTGCCAATCGGCACCGGTTACCAACCGCTGTGCGCATTGGTGCGATTCACGTTGCGTGACCCGCTGGACTACGACGTCCGCCTGGCGTTGCGTCAGGAAGAAATTCGCGAACTGCGCCTGGCCGGACAGAACGCGTGTCGCCTGGGATGGACCAGTTGGCTGGGCCGCGAACGCGCGGACGGCATGGTGACCCTGGGCAGCCAATCATTAAGGACAGCCGAACGATGAGTAACGTCAACCTGCAACAACTTATTCAGGCCCTCGACGCCGAAAGCCGTCGCGACCTGGAGCACGCCGCCGAACGCTGCGTGGGACGCGGCGGCAGCAAGGTCCTTGTCGAGGACCTGTTGCTGTGCTTGCTGGAACGCCCACAGGGCCTGCTGTCCCGTGCACTGCAGGATGCCGGTGTGGAGGCGGGTGAACTCGGCGCCTCGCTGCAGATGCGGATGGAAAACAGCGCCTCCCGAAACCCGGTATTTGCGCCGGAACTGGTGCAGTGGCTGCAGGATGCGTTGCTGGTGGCCAACCTTGAACTGGGCCAGACCCAGGTTGAGCAGGGAGCGCTGATCCTTGCGCTATTGCTCAACCCCTCGCGTTACGCAGGCAGTCGTTATCAGGCATTGCTCGCCCGACTGAATATCGAGCGATTGAAAGCATTCGCCTTGTCGCAGAAGGCGCATTCCGGCGCGGGCAAACACGGTGCGGCCGTCGAGTCATTGCTGACGCGCTTCACCCACAACCTCACCCAGCAGGCCCGGGACGGCAAACTCGACCCGGTGCTGTGCCGTGACGACGCCATTCGGCAAATGGTGGATATTCTCGCTCGCCGGCGGAAAAACAATCCGATCGTCGTGGGCGATGCCGGTGTCGGCAAGACGGCGATTGTTGAAGGGCTGGCGTTGCGTATCGTCGCCGGGGAAGTGCCGCAGGCAATAAAGGGTGTTGAGCTGCTGGCGCTGGATGTGGGGCTGTTGCAGGCCGGCGCCAGTGTCAAAGGGGAGTTCGAACGTCGGCTCAAGGGCGTGATCGACGAGGTCAAGGCGTCACCCAGGCCGATCATAGTGTTCATCGATGAGGCCCACACCCTGATCGGGGCCGGTGGGGACGCGGGCGGGTCCGATGCAGCCAACCTGCTCAAGCCGGCCCTGGCGCGTGGCGAACTGCGCACCATCGCGGCGACCACCTGGACCGAGTACAAAAAATACGTCGAGAAAGATCCGGCACTGGCCCGTCGCTTTCAGCCGGTGCGGCTGCACGAACCGACCGTCGATGAGGCAGTGACCATTTTGCGTGGCCTTGCTCAGGTCTACGAACGGAGTCACGGCATCTATTTGCGGGACGATGCGGTGGTGGCCGCCGCTGAGTTGTCTGCCCGCTATCTCGCCGGTCGCCAATTGCCGGACAAGGCCGTCGATGTGCTCGACACGGCGTGCGCACGCGTTCGCATCAGCCTCGCCGCCGCGCCCCAACGTCTTGAGCGTCTGCGCAACGAACTGGCAGAAGGCAGTCGCGAGCGCCACGCACTGCTTCGTGACGCCGACGCCGGTTTGTCCATCGATCATCCGGCACTGGATGCATTGGAAGACCGTCTGCGGGTTGCGGATGAAGAAAGCCTCGCTCTCGAATCTCTCTGGCTGGAACAGAAAGAACTGGCCGAGCGCCTGCTGGGCTTGCGGCAGCAACTGGCGCAGGCCCGTGATGTCGATGAAGCGCAAACTGTCGAAGAGCTGCAAGCCGCCCGTGATGAGACTCACCACGCTTTGACTCAGGCCCAGGCCCAGGAGCGGCTGGTGAGCTTTGAGGTCTGCCCGCGGCTTGTCGCCGAAGTGATCAGTGCCTGGACCGGCGTGCCCCTGGCGCAGTTGGCGCGAGAGCACAACGCGAAGGTCGCCACCTTCGCGACTGACCTGCGCGCTCGCATCCGCGGTCAGGAGCAAGCGGTGCACGCCCTTGATCGTTCGATGCGTGCTACTGCAGCCGGTCTGAACAAACCTGATGCACCCGTGGGCGTGTTCCTGCTGGTCGGGCCGAGCGGTGTCGGCAAGACTGAAACAGCGCTGGCGCTTGCCGACTTGCTGTACGGCGGCGAGCGGTTCATCACCACCATCAACATGTCCGAGTTTCAGGAGAAGCACACCGTCTCGCGTCTGATTGGCGCACCGCCGGGCTACGTGGGTTACGGCGAAGGCGGCATGCTCACCGAAGCGGTGCGGCAGAAACCGTATTCCGTCGTCCTGCTCGATGAAGTCGAAAAAGCTGATCCGGACGTGCTGAATCTGTTCTATCAGATCTTTGACAAGGGCGTGGCCAATGACGGGGAAGGGCGGGAGATAAACTTCCGCAACACGCTGATCCTGATGACCTCGAACCTTGGAAGCGACCTCATCAATGATCTCTGCGCAGAGGGCGCACGTCCCGCTGCGCAGGTGCTGGAGGAAAATATTCGTCCGGTCCTCGCGAGTCATTTCAAACCGGCACTGCTCGCACGCATGCGCGTCGTCCCGTACTACCCGGTGAGCGGGTCGGTTCTGCGTGAGCTGATCGAGATCAAACTGGGACGTCTGGGCGAGCGTCTGAACCGCCGCCAACTGGCGTTTACCTTTTCCGAGGCGCTGGTCGACCATCTGGCTGAGCGCTGCAGCCAGGGTGACAGCGGCGCACGTCTGATCGACCACTTGCTGGAGCTGCATGTTCTTCCCCGGGTGGCTGACCGGGTGCTCGACGCGATGGCGGCAGGTCAACGTCTCACGTCCGTGCACGCAACCCTGGATCACGAAGCTACCGTGACCTGCGAGTTTGCCTGAGGTGGGCGCGATGTTCATTCAAGTGCCGCAGCCGCTGGCCTACGCAGAAGCGTTGCTGGAGCAATTCGCCCGGCTCGCGTGCGCCGCCGACGATGCTGCGCTGCTGGGCGGTCTCGTGCTTGGACTTGCCGAGTTGAGCGGGTGCGAGCTGACACAGCTTTATCTTCTGGACGCAGACCATACGCGTCTGGGGATGACCGCCGAGTGCCTTGAGGGGCGCTTGCAACCCCGTGAGGCACGAAGCCTACCCGCCGATTACAAGGGTGAGCAACTGCTGCAGTTTGCGCTGTGTCAAAACCGCGTCGTGTGCCTCACCGATTTGCCCGGCAGCCTGCACGAAACCAGCTTCCTGCCGACCGGGGCGGTGCCTTGGCAGTCGCTGCTGTGCGTGCCCATCCTCAACGATCAAGAGAGGGTGGAGGGCCTGCTCGTCTGCGCGAGCAGCCGGTCTATCGAGCTGCAGGCTTTTGCCGGTTCCCTTGGCCGGCTGGGCACGTTCGTGCTCCGTCAATTACACCTGCTTCAGCGGTTGAGACGACGTGTCGATGACTCACAACCCATGCGCGTCAGCGTGCCAAGCGTCAGCGCCTACGGATTGATCGGCAAAAGCGCGCCCATGCGCCAGACCTGTTCGATGATCAGTAAAGTCCTGCACAGTCCGTATACCGTTTTACTGCGCGGAGAGACGGGCACCGGCAAGGAAGTGGTTGCACGTGCCATCCACGACTATGGTCCGCGTCGCTCCCAGGCGTTCATCGTGCAGAACTGCGCGGCACTGCCTGAAAGCCTGCTGGAAAGCGAGTTGTTCGGCTATAGCAAGGGGGCGTTCACAGGCGCTTCGCGTAATCGCCCCGGGCTCTTCGACGCTGCAAACGGCGGCACCCTGTTGCTTGATGAAGTCGGCGACCTGCCGCTGTCGCTGCAGGCCAAGCTGCTGCGCGTGCTGCAGGAGGGCGAGATACGCCCGTTGGGCTCCAACGACACCCACAAGATAGACGTGCGCATCCTTGCCGCGACCCACAGGGATTTGTCGGTCATGGTCAGCGAAGGCACGTTTCGCGAGGACCTCTACTACCGCCTTTCGCAATTCCCCATCGAGCTGCCCGCCCTGCGCCAGCGCGGCGATGACATCGTCGATCTCGCCCGGCATTTCGCCGACAAGGCCTGCGCATTTCTGCAACGGGATGCACTTTGCTGGTCGGACGCGGCGCTCGACCATCTGTGTGGCTATGCCTTCCCCGGCAACGTTCGCGAGCTCAAGGGGCTGGTCGAACGTGCGGTTCTGCTGTGCGAAGGGGGCCAATTGCTTGCCGAGCATTTCACCCTTCGCGCCGAGGCTGCCCCCGATGATGTCCGCCTGAACCTGCGCGAACGCCTTGAACAGGTCGAACGCGGCTTGCTGCTCGATTGCCTGCGTAAAAATGAAGGCAATCAGAGCCTGTCCGCGCGTGAGCTTGGCCTGCCCAGGCGCACGCTGCTGTACCGCCTTGGCCGCCTCAATATCAATCTGGGGGAAGTCAATGCCTAGGCACGAATCACTGTTTCCCCACTCGCTTTCCATCGCGCCAACCGTCGGCGCCTTTTGCTCACCTCTGGAGACACTCTGATGTTTGCTCGTCACCGGCAAGCCATTCTGCTGACCCTCGCTCTTCTCTGTGGCCTGTCGGGTTGCAGCGGCAATTACACGTTCAACGACAAAACCTATCGCCCGCTGGGTGATCCCCAAGCGGCCAACCGCGGTAACTGACCCCAAGGAGCATCACCGTGGAACTGGTTTTCGAAATGCTGAGCGCCCGGCAGTTTGTGCCTGCGGAGCAGTGCCAAAAGACCTTCAGGCAGGCGGGCGGCGTGATCGGACGGGGCGCGGACTGCGACTGGGTTATTCCCGACCGCAATCGGCATGTGTCCCACCACCACATCACGATCAGCTACCGAGATGGCGACTTTTATCTCACTGACACCAGCAGCAATGGCGTGCTGAGCGGGGAGAGCAGGGCGCGCCTGCCCAAGGGGCAGGCCGTTCCCATCGAGCATGGCAGTCTGTATGTGCTGGGCGATTTCGAGCTGCGTGCCCGGCTCACACGTGACCCGGCCTCCTTTGACGCTGACGTGGGTCGTACTTATGCGGCCGGCAGCATCATCCCGGACGACTCGTTTCTGGACCTCGACCCGCTGAATGCCCTCGACCAGCAGGAACGCGTCCATTCAGACATCGACGAACTGATTTCGCCAGCAGCCGCCCTCAAGACCGGCCAACCGCGCACGGACTATGCCCGGGTGGATATGGAAAGCCTGCGCGTACCCGAGCTGGTCGACGATCCCTCGGCACAGCCAGCACCCGAGCCTGCGCCTAGTGAAGTGGAGCGCCAGCCCGATGATTTCTGGCACCAGTTTGCCGAGGCGCTGGGCATCGAACTGGACGAGCCTGATCAGGATGCCCGTGAGGCGCTGGCGCTCAATGCCGCTCGGTTGCTCAGGCAGTGCGTCGGCGGTCTTCAGCGAAACCTGCATTCGCGCAGCGAGCTGAAAAACGAGTTGCGCCTGTCCCAGACAACCGTGCAGGGGGCTCAGCGCAATCCGCTGAAGTCGGCGGTCGATGCTGGCGAGGCACTGTCGGCGTTGTTGCGACCGGGCAAACCCGGGCAACTATCCGCTGATCTGGCGGTAAACCGAGCCTTTCATGACGTGCAGGCGCATCAGGTGGCCTTGCTGGCGGCCAGTCGCGCAGCAATCCGCGCCACGCTCGAGCATTTTTCACCAGAGCAACTCACCCTGCGATTCGAGCGCGACAACCCGCCACTGCTCGTAACTTCCGGCAGTCGCTGGAGAGCCTATGGCCGCTATCACCAGGCGTTGCGCCAGGACAACGACTGGAGCGAGCGGTTGCTGGCGCGAGACTTCGCCCAGGCCTACGAAGAGCAAATTCGTCTGATTTCCACCTTCCATACATATCATCAGGGATGAAGCGCATGTTTCGCCGTTCAATAGTCTTTCCACACACGCTGACTGCATTGATTGCCGTGCTCATGCTTGCAGGTTGCTCGACGCTGTCGCCGTTTTCCCACCTGACCAAACTCAACCTCAGGCTCACGGCCAGTGATCAGCTGAACCCCGATCTCAACGGCCGGCCGTCACCGATCGTGGTCCGGCTGTACGAGCTCAAACACGCGGTGGCCTTCGAGAACGCTGATTTTTTCAGCCTGTATGAGCGGGCCAAAGAGTCTCTGGCACCGGATATGGTCGCCACCGAAGAGCTTGAGCTGCGCCCTGGCGAGACGGTCGACCTCAAGCTCAGCGTGCAGAAGGGCAGTCGCTATGTCGGCGTTGTGGCGGCGTACCGCGACCTGTCCCGAGCCTCGTGGCGCTCCACGCTCAATCTCGCGCCTCAAGCCGTTACCGAGATCGATCTGATCCTTGACGAGAGCGGCATTCGGCCTTCCCATGAAGTGCTGGCCGAGGCGGTTGACCGCCCATGAATACTCACAAAGTCATCTGGCAGGAGGGCATGCTGCTGCGTCCGCAGCACTTCCAGCACAACGACCGCTATTACGACCACCAGCTGAAAATCCGCACTCGGTTAATGGGCGGCTATTGTTGGGGATTCCTCACGCTGGAGATCGACCTGCAGTTTCTCAATATTGGCAAACTGGTGATCAGCCAGGCGTCGGGCATCCTCCCTGACGGCAGCGTGTTCGAGCTGGGTGGCACCACGGCGTCGCTGGCCCTCGACATACCACCCAATACGACCAGCACGCCTGTTTATCTGGCCCTGCCGTTGGTCACCGGCAATCACGTGGAAGCCCGACGACCGGAGCAGTCCGATGTGCTGGCGCGTTACACCGCCTATGAAGCCCAAGTTGCCGACTCGAATGCAGGTGATGACGCGGCGTGTCAGGTCAGCTGCGGTCGTCCCGACTTCAGATTGCTGCTGGGCGAACAGCAGAGCGACCACGCGTACGTCAAGATGAAAATCTGCGATGTGCTCGACACCTCACCTGACGGAGTGATCAGCCTCGCCCCGGATTTCGTGCCGACCTACCTCCAGTCCCATACCTCCAGCTATCTGCTGTCGTGCCTGAAGGAAGTCATCAGCATGCTCAGTCACCGGGGCGACAGCATTGCCGAGCGCATCCGCTCCAGCGGCACGGTCGCTGGCGCGGAAGTGGGCGATTTCATGATGCTTCAGCTGATCAATCGTGCCGAACTGCTGCTGCGTCACTACCTGGGTCTGGAACACGTGCATCCGGAGGCACTCTACCGCGTGTTGCTGACCCTGCTGGGCGATCTGGCGACCTTCTCCAGCGACAGCAAGCGGCCGCGTCTGGACAGCCGCTATCGGCACAATGATCAAGGGGAAAGCTTTCGTACGCTGATGGAAGCGCTTCGGCAGATGCTGTCGATGGTGCTGGAGCAGCACGCTATCGAGCTGGTGCTCCAGCCGCGTCAATACGGCATCACCGTCTCGCCGCTGCACGACCGCACGCTGCTGGGTTCGGCCTCGTTTGTATTGGCGGCGAGTGCCAATTGCGACTCCGAGGA
Organism: Pseudomonas sp. HP_01; assembly: GCF_055284355.1. Classification (NCBI taxonomy): domain Bacteria; kingdom Pseudomonadati; phylum Pseudomonadota; class Gammaproteobacteria; order Pseudomonadales; family Pseudomonadaceae; genus Pseudomonas; species Pseudomonas sp. HP_01. Next base: position 233,261 of record NZ_JBTOPV010000023.1, read on the forward strand.
ACTGCGCCATCGTCTGCCCGCGCATTTCAAGGTTGCACCGGTGGAGCGTATTCGCCAGCTGGTGAACCTGCACCTGCCCGGCATCAAGCTGACCCCGTTGCCGGTGGCGCCGCGACAAATTGCGTTTCATTCGAACAAAACCTACTTCGTCCTCGAACTCAGCTCCGAAGACCTGGCGCAGCTGGAGCACTCCGGTGGTTTCGCGTTCCACGTGTCCGGCGAGTTCGCCGAGCTTGAGCTCAAGTTCTGGGCCATCAGGAACTGACCGCCATGATCAAGGATAACGATTACCGCCAGGACCACAAAACCGTGCTGGTCAGCCGCCAGGGTCATGGCCCCGCATCGACGCCGATCACGGACTCCACGCCGCCGCCGCGCTTCGAGCAACTGGAAGAACGCATGATCTACGCCGCGCACCTGCGCCCGGCGCAGACCTTCAATGTCGGCATGAACCCGCTTGTGGCCGCTGCATCGGAGCTGTTGTCCGAGGTTGTACGGCTCAAGAGCGGTGACCTCCCCCAAGACATGAACGCGCTCCATGAGCATCTGACCCGCGTGATGAAATCCTTTGAGGCGCGGGCACTACACAACGGCGCCGAGAGCAGTCAGGTCGCGGGCGCCCGCTATGTGCTCTGCACGGCGCTGGATGAGGCCGTGGTCACAAGCGGCTGGGGCAATGAAAGCGAATGGTCGCAGATGAGCCTGCTGAGCAGGTTTCACCAGGAAACGTTCGGCGGCGAAAAGTTTTTCCAGCTGCTGGATCGACTCTCGAAAAACCCGGTGAAGCATCTGTCGATGCTGGAGCTGATGTACCTGTGCCTGTCGCTGGGTTTCGAGGGCCGCTACCGGGTGCAGACACGCGGCGTGCAGGAACTCGAGAGCATTCGCGACGCGGTCTACCGACAAATTCGTCAGCTGCGTGGTGATGCGCCTCGCGAGCTGTCACCCCACTGGGAAGGCCTGAACAACCGGCGCCGCAGCCTGGTGCGCATCGTCCCCACCTGGATGGTGGTGGGCTTCACCCTGGTCTGCCTGATTGTGATGTATTCGGGCTTCGCCTGGGTGCTGGGCGAACACCGGAACGCCGTCCTGCAACCTTATCAGCCGTTTGATCAGCCTGCCGTTCACTCGCAATGGCAGCCGCAAGCGCAATCGCAGCCGTAAACAGAGACGTGTGATGAAGAACCTTTTCAAGAAAACCGGCGCGTTTTTGCGTCAGACGTGGGTGTGGACGCTGCTGCTGGTATTGCTCGTGGCGCTGATGGTCTGGTTCGTCGGGCCGGCCCTGGCGGTTGACGACCGAAAGTTCTGGGAGGGCTCAAGCTCTCGGCTGTTGACCATCAGTTCGCTGTTCCTGCTTTGGGGCCTTGCCATGGTCTATGTCAGCTGGCGTGCCGGAGAGCGCAAGAAGGCGGTCGAGGACAGCGAGGACGGTCAGGCGCGCATCCTGCGCGACGATCAGATGGACGAGGAGAAAGCTGAGCTGACGGCGCGTTTCAAGGACGCGATGAAAACACTGAAGACATCGAGTCTGTATCGCGGTCGCAGCGAGCACTGGCGCACCGAGCTGCCGTGGTACCTGCTGATCGGCCCCGAAGGCAGCGGCAAGACCAGCCTGCTGGACTTTTCAGGTCTCGAGTTTCCGCTCAACAAGGCCGGGCGCACACTCACCCGTGACCCTCGAGGCACGCGCCACTGTGACTGGTATTTTGCCAATAACGCCGTGCTCGTCGACACCGCTGGTCGTTACCTGACCCAGCCGAGCGCCGACATCGACCGAAGCGCCTGGTGCACGTTGCTTGACCTGCTGCGCAGGTATCGCCGCAACAGGCCTCTGAATGGCGTACTCGTCACACTCCCTGTCGACACGCTGCTCCACGGCAGCGACCTTGAGCTCGAAATCCTCGCCCGACACGTGCGTACCCGTTTGCAGGAGGTGCATCAGACGCTGCACGTCGAGGTGCCGGTCTACCTCGTGTTGAGCAAAGCCGACAGCCTTCCGGGCTTCGACGCATTTTTCGAGCAACTGACCCGTGAGGAAAGTGATCAGGTCCTCGGTACCACCTTCCGGGACGGGCAGAGCGGCATCGACGGCGACGTGCTGCGAGCCGAATTCGGCGAGCTGCTGGTTCGGCTCAACAGCCAGGTGATCACCCGCATGCACCAAGAGCGTGATACCTCGCGCCGTGGCGGCATTCTCGATTTTCCCCACCAGCTCAGTCGAATCGGCGAGCGTGTTTGCGTGTTTGTGGAGCTGGCGTTCACTGGCAATCGCTATCAGTCGGCCAGTCAATTGCGGGGCTTCTACCTCACCAGCGCGCCAGGTTTTGAACAGGACATGCACGGGGCCGCTGTCGGCCGGGCAATGAGTCCGGGAATGAGCACGGGGATGCTGCCGACATCGGGCGGCAGCCGATCGCGTTTCATCAATCACCTGCTCGGCAGGGTTATTTTCCCGGAAGCGGACCTTGCCGGTCTGGACACGCGCGAGCGCAGCCGTATTCATTGGGCCCAGCGCGCGCTCTATGCAGGCGCGCTGGCGTCACTCGCGCTGTTCGGTAGCCTCTGGGCAGTGAGCTTTTCCGGTAATTATGAGCGCCTCGACAGTGTGAGTGCCCTTGCTCGAACCTGGGCCGGGCAGCGGTCGGCGAAAACGGTAGAGGATGACCTTGTCGCAGCGCTGAACGTGTTAGACACCCGCTATGCGGCGACCCGGGTTTTCCCGGACAAAGGGGAGGCCGGTTACCAGGCGCGTGGCGGGCTTTATCAAGGCGAAGCGGTCAACCCGGTCGTCGAGAGCGCTTACGAGCGTGAGCTGGAACGGCTGCTCCTGCCCCAGGTGGCACTGATGCTGGAAGGGCAAATTGCCGCCAACCTTGAGAGTCGCGAGGGCCTGCTCAAAAGCCTGAGGGCCTATTTGATGCTGGGCCTGAAAGACCGGCGTGATGCGGCGTGGCTCAAGGAGCAGGTCGCTGCTGCCTGGTCCGAGCTGTACCCCGGCAATGCCGCCGCGCAAGACGGGCTGAACAGTCACTTCGAACGGTTGCTGCAGCTGCCCTTCGTCCATGCGCTCAATGATCAACGCGTGGCGCAGGCACGACAGGTGCTGCGCGGTGAGTCCCTGGCGAACGTCGTTTACCGGATGCTGCGCGAGCAGGCGGAGAACTTGCCGGATTACAGTTTCGACCAGCACCTCGGGCCGCAGGCGGTGCTGTTCGTCGGCGCCGATTATGTGATTCCGGGGTTCTATACCCGACAGGGATACGAGCAGTACTTCTCGGTTCACGGCTCCCGGGTGGTAACCGACATCCTGCGGGACAATTGGGTGCTGGGCGAGGGCGCCGGCCTCAGCGACATGGACATGCGGCGTCTGATGGTGGAACTGGAACAGCTGTATTTTCGCGATTACGCCGATTACTGGGGCGAAGCGGTCAGCGCGGTCGAGCTTCCCGGGCCCTACGATTTCGCCGACAGTGCCGAGCAACTGGCTGGCCTGACCTCGGCCCATTCGCCGGTGATCAACCTGCTCAGGGAAGTTCGCGAGAACACACGCTTCACGCCGGTTGCCGAGGCACTGACAAACGCCGTCGATGCCGCTGCGCAGTTGGCGGACAAGGGTGGCAAAGCCGGCAAACTGGCGATCGCCGCGTCCAGTAAAGCCTCTGAGGCGTTGAGTGCATCCGTCCCGGATACGGCGCGCAAGTCACTGCAAACCCGGTTTGATCCGCTGCACCGGATGCTCGACGACAAGGACGGCCCGGCTGCCGATCTGCTGCCCGTTCTGACAGCGCTCAACGAACTGCAGATGCAAATGGCCAGTTTGGGCAGGGCCAGCTCGCCGGAGCAGGCTGCGTTCGACATGGCCAAATCACGCATGGGCGGTCAGCGCGATGCGCTGGCCGGTTTGCGTGGGGCATCCAGTCGCCTGCCGCGTCCGGTGGGCACGTGGTTCAACACCCTGGCCGAGGACTCCTGGCGGCTGGTGCTTCGCGACGCCTATCAACACGTGAACCAGCACTACCAGAGCGAGGTGTACAGCTTCTACGCGAAGGCGATCAGCAAGCGATATCCATTCAACGCCGACAGTGCCAGCGATGTTGCACTCGGTGATTTTCGCGAGTTCTTCAAGGTTCAGGGCGTTGCAGACCGCTTCTTCGACGGATTTCTGCGGCCGTTCGTGAGTGCCGAGAAGGGCAGTTACCGTCTGCGCAGTATCGATGGGCAAAGCCTGCCGATCTCCCGGGCGTATCTCGATCAGATGAACGCTGCCAGGGTCATCCGACAGGGCTTCTTCGCGGACAACCCGGCCGAGCCTCAGGTGCAGTTCAAGCTTGAGCCCCATACCCTCGATTCGTCTGTCAGCCGTTCCGAATTCAAGCTGGGTGACAAGAGCCTCGAGTATCGCCACGGCCCGATCGTCCCGGTGTCATTCCGTTGGCCGACCGACGATCAGGCCGGTCGAACCAGTCTGGTGCTCGACAGAATGGTTGGCCGCCCATTGGGTATCGAAGAAAGCTCGGGGCCGTGGTCGCTGTTCCGTTTGCTGGATTCGATGCAGCGCGATGACTTGAGTGGTCGCGACGTGCTGGTCCTGAAGGCCGACGTGGGTGGACTGCGTGCCAGCTACCTGTTGACGAGCCAGCGCTCGCCGAACCCGTTCGACATGACCGTGCTGCGCAGCTTCCGCATGCCGGCGCAACTGTGATGCCGCTCGCCGGCCATTGGCGCAGCGCTGCGCGAACCCATGCCGGCAAGGTTCGAGAGCGTAACGAAGATGCGTATCTGGAGTGTCCGGAGCAGGGGCTGTGGGTGGTCGCCGATGGCATGGGCGGCCACCAGGGAGGCGATATCGCCAGCCAGATGATCGTCGCCAGTCTGGCGGAGCTGCCGGTGCAGGAACACTTCGATGACAGGCTTATCGGCATACGACAGTGCCTGCACTGGCTGAACCGGCGGCTGGGTCAGGAGCTGACCGTGAATGCAGGCCGGCAGGACAACATCATCGGCAGCACCGTGGTCGCGCTTCTCGTGGAGGAAGACCGGGCAGCCTGTGTCTGGGCGGGGGACAGCCGCTGCTATTTGTGGCGCGGCCAGCGGCTGTACCAGCTGTCCCGGGACCACTCGCTGCAACAGCAGATGATCGACGAACGACAGATGAATGCTCGACAAGCCCGGGCCCACCCTGGCGGGCATGCCCTGACCCGAGCGGTGGGCGCTGCCGAGCAACTGACGCTGGAGGTGCTGGAGTTCGAGGTGTTTCCAGGCGACGCGCTCTTGCTGTGCAGCGACGGTTTGTATCAGGGCTTGAGCAGCGATGCATTGAGCCGCGCATTGAGTCTCGGTCTGCCGGCAATGGCACTCAAGCGCCTGTTCGATGACGCGCTGCGTGGTCCCGCCCGAGACAACCTGACGGCTGTGGTGATTCGCCGATGACCGATCCTCTGCAAACAGATGCCGACGGACAGGCGCTCGTTGCTCCTCCCGGCGATGACCCGCCCGGACATCTCACCTGTTACGCCTTCGCTCAGTCGAAAAATCGTGAACCCGCTCGCCTGGCGGCCCGGTCGGCCCTCAGCACAATGCCCGACGTTCTGGCAGGCCGTTACTGCATTGAGCGACTGCTTGGCGCCGGCGGCATGGGAGCCGTCTACCGCGCCCGCGATTTGCTGGCTGAGCAGTACGGCGATCCCGATCCGTATGTCGCGCTCAAAGTCCTCAACCAAGACTTCGCTGAATCGCCGGACGCCAGCGCCGTGCTCTACAGCGAGTTCTGCCTGACCCGTTACCTGCGGCATGACAACGTGCTGCGCGTGCACGGATTTCACGTCGACACCGCTTGCGAGCGCGCTTTCATCACCATGGAGCTGATGCGAGGTCTGACGCTGGACAAACTGCTTTGCGAGCGGCCCTTGGGTCTGCCGTGGAAAGAACTGCGACACATCGTGCTGCCGCTGCTGGACGCCTTGGCTTACGCCCATGCCTGCGGCGTTGTCCACGGGGATATGAAACCGAGCAACGTCATGCTCAGTGAGAAAGGCGTGCGCCTGTTCGACTTCGGCCTTGGCAGGGCCGAGGAGGGCGTGCTGCCCGGCCTGCCGCACCTGAGCCGCGAGCGTTTCAATGCCTGGACACCGGGTTACGCCGCACCTGAACTGCTTGAACATCACTCGCTCTCCGCACGCACTGACATCTACGCCGTGGCGTGTGTGATCTACGAGCTTGCGAGCGGCAAACATCCCTTTCGCCACCTGCCTTCGATCCAGGCCCGGGATGAACATCTCGACGTCGGCTTGCAGGCGCCAGCCCGTCTACCGAAACGTTGCTGGCCTGCCTTGCGAACCGCTCTTGCATTTGACGCCGGCGCACGCGCGATAACGGCCGGGCAAATGCGTGATGCTTTCACCCTTCCTTCGTCCTGGCCGTGGGGCAGGAAGATCCGCCCGTCCTGGTGACGGCCATCACGGGCGCGGTGCGAGATCAAACGCCTTCGCGGTTAAAGTCGATAACGATGACAGTGTTCTGACGAAACATCGCCAAGAATGCCGAAACAGAGCCATTCCCGCAAAAAAGATGTATTTATTTTCATCCACAATTGGCACCGGCTGATCCCCCGGCCCCTGTGCCCCTCAGGCGATACAACCGGGCACGTTGTCGCACCCGAGCCAACGTCGTGCGGTTGAGCTTAATCGTTTCATCTGTCATAAAAGGCTGGCTACGGGCTCGAAAATCTAGAAAAAACATAGATTAATGGGTCGACGATAGCTGCTGTCACGTCCGACCCCCGCGCTACCCATCAGCCAGTTTTGCTCGCTGCCCGAAGCGGAAATCTGTGCCACCCCTCTGCCTTTCAACCTCATCGAGGCCATTCATTCGGCGCGACCAAACGCCGTGCATCAAAAAGGACCGGAAAATTGAGCGATCAATCCACTCCGAACACTCCACTCTCACGATTCTGCGACAAAGTGGGTATTCCCTATCCCATGTTCTGGGGCTTTGTCGGCCTGTTGATCTTCATGATCGGCGATGGCGTAGAACTCGGTTACCTCTCGCCCTTCCTCAGTGATCGCGGCATGCCCGATGACGAAATCGCCATGATCTTCACCACCTACGGCATCACGGTCGGTATTTCATCGTGGCTCGCCGGTGCGCTTTCCAACCTCTGGGGCCCGAAACGGGTGATGTTCCTGGGACTGATCATCTGGAGCGTCTTTGAAGTGCTCTTCCTGATCTACGGTCTGCAGGAATTGAGCTACTCGATGATTCTGCTGACCTATGGTCTGCGCGGATTCGGTTATCCGCTGTTCGCCTACGGCTTCCTGGTCTGGATCGCCGCTTCTACCCCGTCCCGCAAAATGGGCATGGCCGTGGGCTGGTTCTGGGTGGCTTACGCTGCAGGCCTGCCGATGCTCGGCTCTCTGGTGGCGAGCGCCGCGATCCCGCTGATTGGGGCGCTGCAGACCTTCTGGTTGTCCTTTGCGCTGGTGGTCATAGGCGGTGCGATTGGCTTGATCGGGATGCGCGAAGCCCACGGGATGCGTCGACTGGCCCCTGAGGGTGAGCGGCCGATGGTGTCGATGGCCAAGAACATCACCATCATGTGGACGCGTCCGAAAGTGTCACTGGCCGCCCTTGTCCGGGTGATCAACACCTCGTCGATGTTCGGTTTTCTGGTGGTCATGCCCGGGTTCTTCATGCACACCGTGGGCTTCACCCTGGAAGAGTGGCTACGCCTGCTAACCATCGTCTTTGTGTTCAACATCATCGGCAATCTGAGCTCCAGCGTGATCAGCACAAAGATCGGCTACCGCAATACGATCCTGTGGTTCGGCGCAGTGGGCAGCACCATCAGCACCCCGTTGTTCTTCTTCATGCCACAAGCGTTTCCCCACGACTTCCTGATCGCTTCGATCTTCGGTGCGTTCTATGGTCTGACGCTGGCGTGTTTTGTGCCGCTGTCGGCGCTTGCTCCTGCGTTGGCGCCTAATAACAAGGCCGCTGCGTTGTCGGTGCTGAGCCTGGGTGCAGGTGCGTCGACATGGGTAGGCCCGGCGGTGGTCGCGATTTTCAATGAGAGTTACGGCATTGAAGGCGTGGTCTGGGCATTCTGCGGCTTATACGCGCTGAGCGCCGTGATGACCGCATTCCTGAAAGATCCGGAGCCCGTGCATGACCCGATCCTGATCAAGATCAAGCGTCGAATCAAAGTGTTCGCGCCGCGTCTGGATTATCGTTGGGCCCATGCCGAAGACCCGAACAAAGAGGTGAGCTGATTGCGGTGGGTGTGCGGCGTGTCAGTCATGAAATCGACTGTCGCGCCGCGCACCCATTCACCCGGACACGCCTGATTGAATGATCAATCGACGACTGCCGGCGGCTGTTCCTTGCCCGGCCCGTCATTGATCAACACCATGCTCTGCGGTGCAGACAGCGCGATGCCCATTTCACGCAGGCGCCCGAGCACGGTAAACAACAGGTCGCTGCGCGCACCGCCCACCGAGCGCGGGCTGTTCACGTAACCGCTGGCGCTGATGATCAGACCCGTGTTGGTCAGGTCTTTGAAGGTCACCGACGGGGCCGGCGTATCGAGTATGGCTTCATGCTCGGTGAAGGCCTGCAACAGCAGCTCGCGGATCTGCAAGACATCCGTTTCCAGCGGCAGCGTGAGGGAAATCCCCACAACGCCAAGTGCGTTGCCCATGGTCACGTTGCGCACGTTCTGGGTAATGAACTGTGAGTTCGGCACGATCACCGTGGAGCGGTCGGACATCTGGATTTCGGTGGCGCGCACGTTGATCCGGCGGATATCGCCCTCGACCCCCGCCAGGCTCACCCAGTCTCCCACCTTGACGGGGCGCTCGGTCAGCAGAATCAGGCCCGAGATGAAGTTCTGCACGATCGCTTGCAGACCAAAACCGATCCCCACCGACAGGGCACTCACCACCCAGGTCAGGTTCGTCAGGCTGATATGCAGGGTGGACATCACCACCGCAATCACCAGCACAAACCCGATGTAGCCGATCAGCGTCACCAGGGAGGCCTGCATGCCGGCGTCCATGTTGGTTTCCGGCAGCAGGCGTTCGCCGAACCAGTCCTTGAGCACGCGCACGCCAAACAGCCCGGCGACCAGGCAGCCCAGTGCCATGAGGATGTCACTCGGGACAATGTTCAGGGCGCCCAGGGATTTGTCGGTGACTTCCATCCGGGTGAAGCTTTCGAGCAACTCACCCGGGCTTGAGCCCGATGGCAGGAAGGCCAGCAGGACCGCGGCCAGCAGCAGCAGGCTGCGGCCAACGCCCGCCAGAATGGTGCTTGCCTGGGCTTGATGGCGCGGGGACAGGCCGAGTGCCGAACCCAGCGCCATGCCGCCAGGTTGTTTGGGCGACAGAAGGGTTTCGCAGACGTCGCCGAAGAACGCCACCAGCAGGTAGGCAGTTGACGCTACCACGCTCATCCACAGCAGCTTGACCGCGAGGAAGTACGCGAGGGTCAGGTAGCCGCTCACTAACGCCAGCAGGCTCAGCCCGACCCAGACCGCGACGACAAAGGGAATCAACCCGGCGAGGCCGCCCGGACGTTCGATTGCACAGCGGCGGCGAGTCCGGCGGTAGCGCACCAGGCCGAAGAAAAACACCAGCGATACAGCCAGCGCCGTCAGGCCGTTGACCGCTACGGTCAGCGCCAGGCTGCTGGCGATCACGCTGTTGATGCGCTCCTGGGTGCCGATGATCATCAGCGCCAGGGCCAGCACCGCCGGGAAGCGGCCCATGGCCGTGGCGATTTCGTCTGGAATATTGGGCAGGCGCCACGACGGATGCGGCAGCATCAACAGCGCCCGGCCCAGGCCGACAATGAAGGCGCAGAAAGTGATCAGCGTTTGCAACTGGTCGAGCAGGTTGACCACGTCGTTGCTGAGCACCGCATTGCTCACAATGCCCCAACGCAGCAGGGAGGTGGCGGCGGTGATGGTGACCACCGTCGACAGTCCGACGGCCAGTGCCAGGGCGCTGCGACGCAGGCGGCCTTCGGGCAACCAGCGGACCATCAGGCGGATCAGCAGGCTTTCCAGCAGGCGGCGCACCACCACCCAGATCAGCAGCGCGCCAATCACGACGCTGGCAAACAGCAGGCGATTGCCGGGCGCCAGGGCGCTGGTGAATACGCTGCGGACGTCGTCCAGCAAACCGTTCATGCGCCTCAGGTCGTCATCGGTCGGGCGGATCAGGGTCGACCAGAACGCCGAACTCAACGGGCTTGCCGTGCGGGTGCTGATCTGTGAGTCGAAAAGGCTGCGGCGCAGGCTGAAGATCTGAGTCGCCAGGTCTCGGGCCGACTGACTCAAGGTATTGGTCTGCCGCTCGTCGCTGACCAGCGCGTTTTTCTGGGCGGTCAATGCCTTGCGCTGGCTGGTCAGGGTAGGTGCTTCGTCCGGTTGCACCGGGCCAAGGATGTTCAGCTGGTCGTTCAGGTGCTCGATGTCGACCGCCTGTTTGGCGATCAGGTCGTCGGCTTGCTTCTGCACCTGCAGCGCGGCCTGGCGCAGGCTGGAGAGCAAGTCGTCATTGGCGCTCACGGTGACTTTTTGTCGGATCTGGTCGAGCTGCTCGCTCAGGTCATCCAGGCTCGGCGCCTCGGCTTCGGGCGTCGCATTAGCCTGACTGGCGGGCTGTTGTGCTGCTGGTGGCGCGACCTGCGCCGCCGCGGCCTGTGCGAAAGCGGGCACGGCGACGCACAGCAACAGCGCGAGCAGCCCAGCGTAGAAACGGTTCAACGTAGCGTGTTGCATTGGGGGTCCTTTGGGGCGTTAACCGGTTTTGCGATCTGATCGTCTGGCGCAGTTGTCGAACGGCAGGCAGGGGGCTCGACCATTCATGCGCGCGGGGGCGGATCATAGCAAGTATTGGGTCAGGACAACTCTCAAGGGATGTAGCGGGTCACTGGATGCATGCCCTGCATTTGGTAGGACCGGCTTCAGCCGGGAAGGGGCCAGTCTGGGCACCATCGAATCTGCCGTGTGGCGATCGACGCCCAGATTTGCGGCGTAGCGCCTGACGCCTTCCCGGCTAAAGCCGGTCCCACAATGAGCTTCCAGCACCAATCTCCCTGGATGCACGCGCTGCATTCAGTGGGACCGGCTTCAGCCGGGAAGGGGCCGGAGAGAACGTCCTCAACTTCCGGGCTGACACCCGATTCAAATATCCGAAACGCTCACCCAGCGCATCTCTTTCGCCGCGATGCGAATCGCGGTGGCGAGCCGCTCGACTTCCATCGCTTCGGCAAAGTCCGTCCCGTTCGAACCGTGACCGCCCAGCGCCTGAATCAGGTCATACACTTCCAGGGTCTTCAGTTCGTTGTACCCCAACTGATGCCCCGGCGCCGGGCAGAAAGACGCATAGCCAGGCTGCGCAGGCCCTGCCAGGATCCGCTGAAACCCGTCACGACCCGCCGCGCCGGCCCGGTACAGGCGCAGCTCGTTCAAGCGTTCCTGATCAAACGACAAGGTGCCTTCGGTGCCGCCAATCTCGAAGCTGAGATGATTCTTGTAACCGTGCTTGAGCCAACTGCTGCCGAACGTACCCCGGGCGCCGTTGGCGAAGCGCAGCAGTGCGTAAGTCTGGTCATCGATGCTGATCGGCCGATGCTCCTCACTGCCGAGCACCGTCGGGCGCTGCGGGTGCACCGTTTGCGAGTCAGCGCACACCGCGTCGATATCGCCGAGCAGGTACCGCGCCATCGCCAGCAAATGGCTGCCCAGGTCCGCCAGGGCGCCGCCGGCATGGGACTCCTCGCAGCGCCAGGACCACGGCGACAGCCCATCGCCCATGAAGTCCTCGCTGAACTCTCCCTGAAAGCTGACGATCTGACCGAGCTCGCCGCTTTCGATCATCTGCTTGGCCAACCCGATGATCGGGTTGTGCTGGTAGTTGTAGCCCACCCTTGTCACCACGCCGGCCTTGCGCGCTGCCGCCTGCATCTCCCGCGCCTGTCCAAGACTCACCGCCAGTGGCTTCTCGCAATACACCGCCTTGCCCGCCTCAAGGGCGGCCATGGCCATGGGGAAATGCAGCTGGTTCGGCGTGGTGATCGCCACCAGACTGACTGCCGGATCGCTGATCAACCGTTGCCAGTCGCCATGGCTGCGCTCGAACCCCCAACTGGCGGCGCACTGTTCCGCGCGCGCAGCGTCCGCATCGGCCAGCGCGACAAGCGTGAGGTTGAAGGGAAGGTCGAACGTCGTCCGTGCGTTGTGGAACGCCAGGGCATGAGCCCGGCCCATGAAGCCCGTGCCAATCAGGCCGACGCCCAGTCCTGGAAGAGATTTTCCGCGCATGACAGCGTGTCCTTTAAGACGTGTTGTTGTGCGGAAAATGTAGGCGGTTGGGGGCGCCTGATGGAATCTTTATTCCATCAGGAACACCTCAGTTTGACCTCATGGGCAGATGCTGTGGGGGGCGCGCTTGACCCCGATTGCAGTGTGTCAGGGAGTGAATGAACACCAGATACATCGAATTCGCGGGCAAGCGCGCTCCTACAGATGATCGCTCAGTGGCTCAGGACAGGAACCCGCCGTCCACATTCAAGGCCACGCCGGTCGTGTAGCTGGACGCTTCGCTGGCCAGGTACAGCACCGCCCCCGCCATTTCGCTCGGCGCCGCCACCCGCTTCAGGGGAATCTGCGCCAGGGCGGTGTTCAGGATCTTCTCGTTGCTTACCAGCGCCGAGGCGAATTTGGTGTCGGTCAGACCGGGGAGCAGGGCGTTGCAGCGGATGCCGAACTGCGCGCACTCCTTGGCGAAGACCTTGGTCATGTTGATCACCGCCGCTTTGGTCACCGAATAGATGCCCTGATAGACGCCCGGCGAGACGCCATTGATCGACGCGACGTTGATGATGCTGCCGCCGCCGTGTTCGCGCATCAGCTTGCCGGCTTCCACCGACATGAAGAAGTAGCCGCGAATGTTGACGTCGACGGTCTTCTGGAACGCGCCGAGGTCGGTGTCCAGCACGTTGCAGAACTGCGGGTTGGTCGCCGCGTTGTTCACCAGAATGTCCAACCGACCGAACTGCTCGCGGATCTGCGCGAAGACCGCCGTGATCTGTTCCATTTCACCAATGTGGCAGGCGATGGCGGTGGCTTGGCCGCCCTCGGCGATGATCGCGTCGGCCACCTGCTTGCAGCCGTCGATCCGGCGGCTCGAGACGATCACATGGGCGCCTTGCTGGGCCAGCAATTTTGCGATCGCCTCGCCGATGCCGCGGCTGGCGCCCGAGACGAAAGCGATCTTGCCATCGAGGTCGAACAGTTGGGTCTTGGACATGTTGTTTTCCTTGTCGTGTCGCATTCAGAGGCTGGAACGCTCAACCACTTGCAGGGCCATGCGCTCCAGCAGGGCGTTCATGTGAATGAACTGAGCGAAGCGCTTGTCCTGGGTCTGTCCGTGGAAGAAGCGGTAGTAGATTTGCTGGACGATACCGGCCAGCCGGAACAGACCGTAGGTGTAATAAAAGTCGAAGTTGTCGATGGGAATGCCCGAGCGCTCGGCGTAGTACGCCACGAACTCTTTGCGGGTGAGCATGCCCGGTGCATGGCTTGGCTGGCGCCGCATCAGCTGCACAGGCGCCGGGTCGTCCGCCTGAATCCAGTACGCCAGGCTGTTGCCCAGGTCCATCAGCGGATCCCCCAGGGTGGTGAGCTCCCAGTCCAGCACGCCGATGATCTGCATCGGGTTGTCCGCGTCGAGGATCACGTTGTCGAAGCGGTAATCGTTGTGCACCAGGCTTGAGACGGGGTGGTCCGCGGGCTTTTTCTCGTCCAGCCAGCGCGCGACCTTTTCCCAGCTTGGGGCATCGGCGGTGCGCGCTTTCTCGTAACGCTCGGTCCAGCCGCGAATCTGCCGTTCAACGTAACCCTGGGGCTTGCCCAGATCGCCGAGGCCACAGGCGGTGTAATCCACCTGATGCAGTTCCACCAGCCGATCGATAAAGCTCTTGCACAGGGTTTCGGTCTGCGCCGCATTGAGGTTCAGCTCGGCGGGCAATTCCGAACGCAGGATAATGCCCTTGACCCGCTCCATGACATAAAACTCGGCGCCGATCACTTCTTCGTCAGTGCAGTGCAGGTACGCCTTGGGGCAGTAAGGAAAGGCATCGCGCAGCTGATTGAGAATGCGGAATTCGCGGCCCATGTCGTGAGCGCTTTTCGCCTTGTGACCAAACGGCGGGCGGCGCAGAACGAATTCCTGTTCGGGGTATTTCAGCAGGTAGGTCAGGTTCGACGCGCCACCGGGAAACTGGCTGATCTGTGCGCTGCCGCTCAGGCCGGGGATATGGGCTTTCAGGTAGGGGTCGATCAACGCAGCGTCGAGTTCTTCGCCGGATCGAACCTGGGTGGACTGGTCGGTGAGCACCATGGGTATCCCTGCAGATTATTTTGGTAGGACAGGATCATTGGCTAATCTAATGCGCCCCGACCGCTACGAACAAGGGCTATTGGCGTGGGTGTTACGGGGCAATCAGCATCCCTGATTCACGGCTGCGGCCGCTGTCCTCACATCGCCCGGACAAAAAAAAACCGAAGCCGGGCAGCTTCGGTTTTTCGGCATGGGCGCTTTCCTGTGTAGGAGCGCGCTTGCCCGCGATTGCGGTCCATCAGCGACACAAGCTGCCACCGACAAATCTCGCAGACCGGGCCAATGCCTGCACGAGCGTCCTCAGGAAGGAAACAGCTCGCTCAGTTTCATCGCCAGCATCATGTCGCCTTCGGCGCGCAGTTTGCCGCCCATGAACGCCTGCATGCCGTCGGTCTCGCCGCTGACGATGCCTTCCAGGGTCTCGCCGTCCATCACCAGCGTGACTTGGGCGTCCGGGTTTTCGCCCTCCTGCAATTCGCAGGTGCTGTCCTTGACGATCAGGGAGAAGTTCTTGGTTTCGTCGATGCGGAAACCGAACACCAGGTCCAGGCCTGCAGCAGCGGCTGGGTTGAACTTGGCTTTCATGGCTTGGACGGCGTTTTCTACGGAGCTCATGGTGTGATCCTTTTATATGAGTGATGACGAGCACTTTGCGGGTGCGATTGGCCGGGCTCAGCGGTAGGTGATGAGCTCCGGCGCCTTCAGCAGTTGCAGGTGCGCGTAACTGTTGAAGGAAGCCAGGGACACCTCGCGCTCACGGAACTTCAAGTGGTTGAGCGAGGTGTTGACGATGTGCCAGTTGAGTTCGAAGGCCTGGGTGGCCGGCATTTGCGTGATCAGGTGGAGCAGGGCGGTGATGGTGCCGCCGGAGGTGAACACGGCGATGCGATCGCTTGGCCCGGCGCTGTCGAGTATCCCGCTCAGGCCGGCCTCTACCTGCTCGACGAAGGCCTGCCAGCTCTGCAGCGCGGCGGCGTCGTGATCGCCCACCAGCCAGCGACGGATGATTGCGGCAAACAGGCGCTGGAACTCGGCGCGGTTGTTGGCGGCATCACGCATGACCTCGAAGGCGTCGGGCTCTTCATCCAGCATCGCGGGGAGCAGCGCGCGGATCACGCCTTCTGCGTTGAATTCGTTGAAGGCGATGTCGGTTTCCAGTTCGGGTGTGGCGAGGCCAGCGGCATTGAGCTGGGCGATCACGGTTTCGGCCGTGTGGCGCTGGCGAAACAGTGCGCCGCTGATGCAGCGGTCGAAGGTAAGACCCTGCTGTGCGAGGTGCGCGCCGAGGATTTCCGACTGACGAAAACCGGTGGGCGACAAGACGTCGTAATCGTCCGCACCAAACGAGGCCTGGCCATGTCGTATGAGATAGATGCTGCCCACGACCGCTTCACCCTGGCTCGTTGAAAGTGCTGGGAGGTTATGAGGACGGCCCGCGGTCTGTCAATGAAAAAACATACGCTCGTTTGAATTGGCCGATCTGTCCCGTGATCACCCGTCTCGTCGCTGGCCCGGCAACCGGCGCGCCGGTATGCTTGGCCCCATTCGCGATCCTCTGCCGAGGGTCTGCTGTACAGGTAAGGAGTTTCTGTGGAGTTCATTTTCGATTACGCCAGCTTCCTGGCAAAAACCGTCACCATCGTGATCGCGATCATTGTGGTGCTGGTGGTCGTTGGCTCGATGCGCGGTCGTGGGCGCCGCGGCGCAGGCGGTCAGCTGCACGTCACCAAGCTCAATGACTTCTACAAAGGGCTGCGTGATCGCCTCGAAGGCTCGCTGCTGGACAAGGCCCGGCTCAAGGCGCTGCGCAAGTCCCAGGCCAAGGAGCTGAAGAAGGACAAGAAGTCCACCGAGGTCAAGTCGCGTGTCTACGTGCTGGACTTCGACGGCGACATCAAGGCCTCGGCCACCGAGAACATGCGCAATGAGATCACCGCGCTGCTGACCCTCGCCACCCCCAAGGATGAAGTGGTGCTGCGCCTCGAAAGCGGCGGCGGCATGGTGCACAGCTACGGTCTGGCGTCCTCGCAACTGGCACGGATTCGGCAGGCGGGTATTCCGCTGACCATCTGCATCGACAAGGTCGCGGCCAGCGGCGGCTACATGATGGCGTGCATCGGCACCCGGATCATCAGTGCACCGTTCGCGATCCTGGGATCCATCGGCGTTGTGGCCCAGCTGCCCAACGTCAACCGCCTGCTGAAGAAGCACGACATTGACTTCGAAGTGCTGACCGCCGGCGAGTACAAGCGCACGCTGACGGTGTTTGGCGAGAACACCGAGAAGGGGCGCGAGAAATTCCAGGAGGATCTGGACATCACCCACGAGCTGTTCAAGAACTTCGTCGCCAGCTACCGACCGCAGTTGCAAATCGACGAAGTCGCCACCGGCGAGATCTGGCTGGGCATCGCGGCCAAGGACAAGCAACTGGTGGATGAGCTGAAGACCAGCGATGAATACCTGTCGGAGAAAGCCAAGACCGCCGAGGTGTTCCATCTGCATTACGCCGAACGCAAAAGCCTGCAGCAGCGCGTCGGTATCGCCGCAAGCACATCGGTAGACCACTTGGTGACCGGGTGGTGGGGCAAGCTGACGCAGCAGCGGTTTTGGTAGGTGAGCTGATGTGCATGAGTCTGTAGGAGCGTGGCTTGTCCCGCGATCGGTTGCGCAGCAGCCGCAATGGCCGCAGTTTTTTGCAAAACTGACACACCGTTGACCTGATCTGCTGCCGCTTCGCGGCAGATCGCGGGACAAGCCACGCTCCTACATGAACCGTTCACCCTCTCAATTAAAAAGCCCCGGCTTCTCACGAAGCCGGGGCTTTTTGTTCAGCATCTTTTAACATTGAGTCAGCAGCAGCGACTCAACGACGCCGAAACAGCGGCAGCGGCTCGTCGGTGGCCGCCTGATAGGTTACCGAGAAGTCTCTCAAACCTTCCAGCGCCTCGTACGGGTCCTTGTCGGCACGAATCGCGAACGCATCGAATCCGCAGCGGTGCAGGTAGAACAGCTGATCGCGCAACACGTCGCCAATCGCCCGCAACTCGCCCTTGTAACCGTAGCGGTCACGCAGCAGACGCGCGTTGGAGTAGCTGCGGCCGTCGGTGAACGCCGGGAAGTTCAGGGCGATGACCTGGAACTGATCCGCGTCGTCACCGATTTCCTCGGCTTCTTCGTCGCTGTCCAGCCAAACGCCCAGGCCGCCGTCGCGTGCCTTCAATGCATGGGCATGCTCGCGCCACAGGTTCAGCGGCACGATCAGGTCGTCGCAGTTGGACAGGCTGTCGAACGTCGTGTCCTTGGGCAGCAGGTGCCAGGTCTCGTCGATGACCGCGTTGTTCTTAATGATTCGCTGCATAGACGCGCTCCTTGAAAGGGTCGATGCCAATACGCTGGTAGGTGTCGATGAAGCGCTCGTCTTCGTTGCGTTTCTCAACGTAGACGTTGATCAGCTTCTCGATCACGTCCGGCATGACGTCCTGTGCGAACGACGGGCCAAGGATCTTGCCCAGGCTGGCGTCACGGCTGGCGCTGCCACCCAGGGACACCTGATAGAACTCTTCGCCTTTCTTGTCCACGCCGAGAATGCCGATGTGGCCAACGTGGTGGTGGCCGCAGGCATTCATGCAACCGGAGATGTTCAGGTCCAGCTCGCCGATGTCGAACAGGTAATCGAGATCGTCGAAACGGCGCTGGATCGATTCGGCAATCGGGATCGACTTGGCGTTGGCCAGCGAGCAGAAGTCGCCGCCCGGGCAGCAGATGATGTCCGTCAGCAGGCCAATGTTCGGCGTTGCGAAACCTTGCTCGCGCAGTTCGCCCCACATCGTGAACAGCTGGCTCTGCTCGACGTCGGCCAGAATAATGTTCTGCTCGTGGGAGGTGCGCAGCTGACCGAAGCTGTATGTGTCGGCGAGGTCGGCGATGCCGTCCAGTTGCTTGTCGGTGAGATCCCCGGGCGCAACGCCGGTGGGTTTCAGCGACAGCGTTACCGCGGCGTAGCCCGGCTTTTTGTGGGCCAGGACGTTGCGCGAGCGCCAGCGGGCGAAACCCGGATGCTGTTGATCCAGCTGAGCCAGTTCGGCGCTGTAATCGGTCAGCGCCTTGTAGTCCGGGTCGACGAAGTGCTTGGCGACGCGATGCACTTCGGCCTCGGTCAGCGTGGTCTGGCCGCCGCGCAGGTGCGCCATTTCGGCCTCGACCTTCTCGGCGAACACTTCAGGCGTCAGCGCCTTGACCAGAATCTTGATGCGCGCCTTGTACTTGTTGTCGCGACGGCCGTAGCGGTTGTACACCCGCAGGATCGCGTCGAGGTAGCTCAACAGGTCCTGCCACGGCAGGAACTCGTTGATGAACGCGCCAACCACCGGCGTGCGGCCAAGACCACCGCCGACCAGCACGCGGAAGCCCAGCTCACCAGCTGCATTCTTCACCGGCTCCAGGCCGATGTCGTGGACTTCGATGGCGGCGCGGTCGGTCGTCGAGCCATTGATCGCGATCTTGAACTTGCGCGGCAGGTAGGCGAATTCCGGGTGGAACGTCGTCCACTGGCGGACGATTTCACACCAGGGGCGCGGGTCTACCAGTTCATCGGCAGCGACGCCGGCAAACTGGTCCGTGGTGACGTTGCGCAGGCAGTTGCCGCTGGTCTGGATCGCGTGCATCTGCACGGTGGCCAGCTCGGCGAGAATGTCGGGGATGTCTTCGAGTGCCGGCCAGTTGAACTGCACGTTCTGGCGGGTACTGATGTGCGCGTAGCCCTTGTCGTAATCGCGGGCGATCTTCGCCAGCATGCGGGCCTGGCGCGAAGTCAGCTGGCCGTAGGGCACAGCGACGCGCAGCATCGGGGCGAAGCGTTGGATGTAGAGGCCGTTTTGCAGGCGAAGCGGGCGGAACTCTTCTTCGCTGAGCTCGCCGGCCAGATAGCGGCGGGTCTGGTCGCGGAACTGCTTGACGCGGTCCTCGACGATCCGCTGATCGTACTCGTCGTATACGTACATGGTGGTCCTGTTCTCAGGCGGTTCACTGCTGCTGGGCCAGCCGGAAAGGCGATGCATTGTCGTCTGCTTTCGGGCTACCGAACAAATCTGCGCGCACGGCCGCGCACTCCTTGCGGAGCCGGGGGAGGTTACCAGTTTGCAGATATGCGCAAAAGTGATGTTTGAGTATATGCACAGAACCAAAAGTACTAAGCAGTACGTCGGCCTGGCATAACCTCACTTGTGATAAGGGGATGGCTCGACTTTACTCTGGTGATGGCTGACGGCGGCTGTCGTTGGTCCGTGAGTTTTGCGATCACCCATAAAACAGACAAAAGGCGATGCAATGCGTAATCACCCGAAAGTTGCCAAATCCGATAGCCATGTGGATGCATGGGCCATTTTGTTCATTGTTGTATTAGTGGTGGGGGCGGTGGTGTTTTGGGTGACTCACCAGTAGGGCTGTTGGGTTTGGGTCGAAGATCAAGACCCTTGAGATCAAGGGCGTCTGTCTGAAGGCAGACTGTTTCGCCTTCGGCGACTTGCTTTTGAAAAGTCGAAAGTCGCACCCTCCAAAAGTAAGCAAAAGTGCCTGCTCCTGGTTCAGCCGCTCGTTCCTCGGGGTCCGTTCACTCCGGTCTCGCTCCGTGGGCACGCTGAGATCCGCCATCCATGGCGGGGGGTGTCGTCAGCCCTTCGGCTCTTTGGTGCCCAGCACGTCGCGAATGCTGTCCACCACGTTGTTGTCCTTGATGACGTCGCTGAGCCAGCCTTCCAGGGGCATGTTGCCCCATTTGATTGCGCGTTCGATCAGGTAGGGCACCGGGCTTTGTGGCTCGGTCTGTTTGAAGAACTGGGCGACGCCGGCGAGCATGGTGAAGGCTTCGTCGCGGGTCAGCGGGGTGGTGCGCAGTGGCGCCGACGCGGTGTCTTTCACGGTGATGGTCATGGCAGGCCCCGCAGCGGGTTGATCGGCTGTTTCGGCGACAGGCTCGGCAGTCGGCTGGGCAGGCGCGGGATTGATTTCCACGCCACGGTCCTTGAGCAGTTTTTCAGCCAGTTGCGCGGCGCGGGAAAGGATCTCGCTCAGGCCGGCAAAGCTTGGCGCCTCAACACCGAACAGGCGATCAGCCGTGGCTTGCAGCTGACGGCAGGCCTGCAGGCTGTCGGTGATTTCCGAGGCCTTGCGCAGGAAGTGATCGGTGTCGGTCAGCACCACCGAACGCTGGAAGATTTCCGCGTTGATCTTGCCTTCGTCCAGCGCGATGCGCATGGCCTGCGGGTTTTGCAGCGCCAGGTTCTCGATGTGCCGGGACTCGTCGTAGCGCAGCAGGCCGAACGAGTCGCCCTGGGTGATCGGCAGCCCGCCCACCACATCGGCCAGGGTGGTCTTTAGCCAGGCCAGGCGCGCGGCGCGCTCTTCCAGGCCTTCGTCCAGCGCCGGGAACAGGTCATCCCAGAAGCGTTCAAGAATCCGCTCGGCCAGGGTCAGGCCGAAGGTGATGCCGAGAAAGTGATATTTGTGCGCCAGGGCTTCGCTGAGCCAGGCGACGAGCATCAAATCCTTGCTCTGCTGTGCAAGGCCTTGTGCCGCCAGGGTGATCGTCAGGTCCCAATCCGAAGATTTCAGGTCGGTCTGCCAGTCACCCTGGGTCAGGTAATCAGGGTCCGCTCGACGAGCTTCCTTGACGTTGTCGAACAGCGTGGAAAAGCTCAGGTCTTCGCCGCTTCCTCCATTGATCGGCGCTGTCAGTTCGGTCAGTGAAAGGTCGTTGAGAAATTCAGACATGGTCAACTCGGGATAAGAAAAAAGAACACCGCGCCCATCCAGCCGGCGCGGTGTTGAATACAGCCCGCTGCGCCAGGCAACGGACCGCTGTGACTACTCGATCAAGCGAAAACCTTGTTGGCCGTACGGTCCCAGCCGCCGGTGACGTTACCGCCACCCTGGCCATCGGCACGGCTCTGCTGGGTGTAAGTGGTCTTGATGCGAGCGAAGTTGAAGCTGATTTCTTCGATCGGCAGGTCGCTGACGGCTTTGTCTTCGCCATCCTGACTGCCACCGGCAACGGCCTTGACCGACGACACCACAACCTCTTCCAGGTTGATAGTCAGGTAGGTCAGCTTGTCGCCGCCGGCACGGTTGACGTTCAGCTGGATCTTGGCGATGTGAGTGCCTTTGCAGCACGCTTCGAACAGCTTCGCCGAGGCCTTGTCGACCGCTTTGCGGATGCTGAAATCGCTCAGTGCAACGCGCTCGGAGGACGCACCGCCTGAAGAGCTGGCAGTCGCCGACGTCGCTTGGGTGGCGCCGTACTCGTAGCCGAGTACTTCAATCCAGTCCTTGTGCTTGTCATCCAGAACTTCGCCTGGAATGCCGTCGATCTGAATATATGCGTCAAATGCCATTTCTTGATTCTCCTTACTTACATGTTGGGGCTAGCCGTCCAGCGGCCAGGTCACGCCCCTTGATTTGACCCCTCTGAACATTCAAAGGGATCGGTTGCCGCTGCCCGGGCCTTCGTACAACAGGGCCCGGGCGCCGGGTTCTTCAGGTGCCTGCGCGCAATCAGTTGAGCGCACGCACCTCGATTTCTACGCGCCGGTTAGGTTCAAGGCACTGGATCAGCTGCGCACGCGGCTGCTGCATGTCGCACTTGACCAGCGGCTTCTCGCTGCCTTCGCCCACGGCTTCCACCAGCTCGGCGGGCACGCCCTTGCCGACCAGATAGGTCTTGATGGTTTGCGCCCGCTGCCTGGACACCTGCAGGTTGCCCTGGCGATCGCCAAGCTGGTCGGCGTGACCGGCGATGATGATCTTGCCGATGTTCGGCGTGCTCAGCAGCTTGCCGGCGATGGCGCTCAGCTGACCCTGACCCTCGGTTTTCAGGCTCTGGAAATCGGCACGGCCGAAAGCAAACAGGGTGTCCGATTCCAGGGTGATGGTCTCGATGGAGCGCAGCGATTGCGAGAGCAGGCTGTTGATGTAATTGCGCGAACTCGACGTCAGGAACGCGTTGTCGAGAATCCTCGGCACGTCGGGTTCGTGGATCTGGTCGCTGTAGAAATTGACCTGGCGGCTGGCGAGCTCGTAGTCCGTGCCCGAATTCGTCGCAGCGCCGGCAGCGCCGATGGTTTTGCCGGTCTGCTTGGCGATGGCCGGGTACCAATAGTCAGGGATCTTCGCCTTGAGGAAGGCCGGATCGGCTTTTTCCCGTTGGGAGCGCGAGAGCTGAACGTAAGTCTCCAGCGTCGCCTTGCCGAAGTCGGCAATGGACTGCGCGCGGTTGTCGTTGGGCAGCGCGCGCGGCTCGACACTGTCAACGCCGGTCACCGGCATCAGGTCTTTGGCGTTGCGCTGGTAGACCTTGATCGTGGTCAGCAGGTACAGCGAGCGGGTGAGGTTGTCGGCGGTCGGCTTGAGCATGACCGTTTCCAGTCGGCTGAAGTAACGCGCACGCACCAGCGGTTCGACGTTATAACCCTGATAGAGGCCCAGACGGAGGCGCAGCGGCACACCCTGATCATGGTGTCGCGCGTAGTAGTCGGCGGTCCCGATGCGCAGACGGTCAAGGGTTTGCCAGTCGGTGTACTGCCCCGGCGTGCCATCGTCCCGGGCCGCAGCGGCGGTCAGTTCAGACGACAGCGTCTGGATCTCGGTCTTGTTGTTCCAGAACGACCAGCCCCATACGCCGCACAGCAGCAGCGCAATCAGGCTGGCGCCGCCAATCCAGGCGGCCTTGCGACGGCGTTCGCGGACATTGCTGGTGTACAGCGCCACCAGATGCTGATCGGGGATGATCACCTTGCGGAACAGGCTGTTGATGAACAGCGGCTGCGGCTGGGCGTGACCGATGGCGGCGGCTTGTTCGGCTTCGAGGGAGAAGCGCTCGCTGACCTGACGGGTATGGCCACCCAGCTCCGGCGCGTCGGCATCCAGTGCGCTGGTGAAGTAGAAGCCACGCAGCAGCTCGGCGTTCTGATACGGATTGGCGCGCAGCAGGGCGTCGACGAACAGTTGCAGCCTAGGCTTGAGCGCGGCGAGTTCCAGGGGGAACCGGTACACCGCCGAATCCCGACGGGTGATCTGAATGTCCTGCAACACCAATTGCTGGCTGGCCGCTTCCTTCCAGTAATTGACCAGCTCGTCCATGGCAACGCCGAAGCGCTGGGCCCAGTCGGCTTTTTCATAGTCCTTGTGGGTGAAGGTCTTGCCCATCACTTCGCCACGGGCCACCTCGTCGAGCTGGCGATAGAACGGCGCGAAGCCCGGTACCAGGTCGCATTTGGTGAAGACCAGGTAAATTGGCAGGCGCACTTCCAGCAGAGAGTAGGTTTCCTGAATGCGTTCACGCAGGCGCTTGGCCAGACGTTCCTGATCTTCCAGCGAGGCCTGCAGAATGTCGTGGATGCTTACTGTCACGATCAGCCCGTTGAGCGGACGACGCTGGCGGTGCTGACGCAGCAGCTGCAGGAAACCGCGCCATTTGCCGGCTTCTTCCTGATCGGTCATGTAGCGTCCGGCGGTGTCCAGCAGCACCGCTTCGGAGCTGAAGAACCAGTCGCAATTGCGCGTGCCGCCCAGCCCGGCGACGCGAACGCCTTCGCGCTCGGCGTAGGGGAAGTTCAGGCCGGACTGATACAGCATGGTGCTCTTGCCGGCGGCTGGCTGACCGACCACCAGATACCACGGCAGGGCGTACAGCGCGTCTTTGGCGCGAGTGCCGCGGGGCGTGTTGCTGCGCAGGCGATCGATGCTTTGCAGCAGGCGCTCGCGCAGCAGGCTGACTTCTTCCCGGTCCGCGGGGCTTGCGTTCAGTACCGCCTGATCGGCGTCGTCGCGCAGCAGCCCTTCGAGGTTGTGCTGCCGCGAGTTGCTCCGGTAGAGAAACAGCACGTAGCCGATCGAGAGCAGCAGAAAGACCGCGATGCCGGTCAGCAGGCTGCCCAGGGAACTGAAGTCCAGCGCACGGCCCAGCCCCCAGACGATGAAGATCGTCAGGAAGAAGCACACCCCCAGAATGTAGGGTTGGTAGCGCAGCAGGTAATACTTGAGCTTGTTCATACAGACTTCACATCCAGCGCGTCGACAAAACGGTCGATGACGTCAAAAAGGGGGCGGTCGGTGTCGGGAAACTGGGGCGGCCGGTGGTGTTCATCGAACGCCGCGAAGTCCGCCAGCACGTCGTAATGCTCACTGCGCCCGGCCGGATCGGTCAGCGCCGCGTACAGCCCGGTGTTGCTGCGCGACGGGAAGCACAGCAACTTGGGTCGCATGAAGTCATCGGCCAGCACGCTGATCTGGGGCGACACGCGACCGGTTTTCATCCGTGTCAGCCAGTCGACCCAGAGGTCCGCCGTCGGGTTTTTCAGGCCGCGTTCGGCGGGCAGCGGCAGGCTGATGCCCGGCGCCTGTGGTTGATTCAGCGGGCGGCGCAGCGCATGCAGGCGGGTCAGCACGGCGTTGGTGACGAACTCCGGCCAGGAGTGACCCAGCGCCGTGGCGATGTCCCGCAGGTTGAAGTTGCGCAGGAATTTCTCGTGCACCTGGCGGAACAACGCGAAATCCTGACCCTGCAACGGGCGCAGCGCCTTTATCCGCTCGAACAGCACCGCCGCCTGCTCGCCCTGGGCACCGAGGTGCAGCAACGGTTTGATCTGCGCGCAGAACAGCTCGCTCAAGGTGAACGGATTGACCAGCGGCTCGCCGTCGCCTGCCTTCACGGTCTGGTAGATGAACAGCGGGTAGCGTCGCTGGCTGGAATCCATCGAGCTGACCAGCCCGCCCAGCAACCAGTTGCCCGAGCGCGCGCGATACGAGAAGAAACACACCGGCAGGCGATCGAACTGCGCCCGCCAGTCTTCGCCCGCATGAATCGCCGCGAGGGACGTCTGCAGCCAGCCGTCGAACTCGCAGACGTCATCCGCCGCGCCATGCAGGCTGACGAAGTCCGCGCTCGACGGCAGCTTGCCGAAGCAGCCGATCATCGATTGCCCTCCCGACGGTTCATAAGCCCGCCTTGAAGACCGCGTTCAAGAACCTGCGCAACGCACATCACTTCGCCGATCCTTGCGCCACGTCCTTGGACGGCGTGTTCAGCGCGCTCAGGGATTTGACGTTGGCCAGGTCGGTCAGCTTGACCCCACCGTAGTTGCGCACTGCGAGGCTGACCTGACCGTTGGCCGTGTTCCAGCTGAAGCGCTGCTGGATGCCGTCGAGGTCATCAACCCGCGCGCTGTCGTTCATGCGCAGCAGGCCCCAGCGACCGGGGTAGTCGAACACGGTGATGCGTTCGCCGGTCAGGGTGACGACGTCCAGACGTGCGCCCGGTGCGGTGGTGGTGCCCGGCCAGGAGAAGCGGCTCCAGCTGGTTTTGCCGTTGCGGTAATGCTGCACCTGACCGTCGAGGGTGAAGATGATGTCGGTGAAAAACGCCGACGGCTCCAGCATGATTTCGAAGCCGTTTTCCTTGTCCGACAGGCTGGCGATGACCTGGCCGAGGGAGCTGGCCTTGTCGATGCTGGTGACCATGTTCGGGTTGACCAGCGGCGCAGCCTTCGCGCCGCTGCTCATGCCCAGGCCTTCACCGCCGGAGAGGTTGCCGATTTCGTTGCGCTTGAAGTTCGGCAGCAGGCCGGACTCGGGGTCGACGAAACGCTGCAGGTCCTTCACCGAGGCTTCGTTGCGACTGCCGGCGGCAATCGGGTAACGGTGCGCCATGACCTGTTCCCACGGCTTGGCAATCTGCTGCGCCCAGGCCTTGGCGATCTGCTGGCCGGCCGGGTCGCGCAGGGTTTCCCAGGCGAACTGGATCGGCAGGCTGAACAGGCCCTGCAGCGATTCCGACAAGCTGCCCCGGCTACTGTCTACCGTGGTCTCGACGTAGTTGCGCACGTTGGTGACTTCGCTCGGCTGACCTTCCAGGGTTTCGCTGATCAGCTGCTTGCTGCTCTTGCCGACGTCCTGGGAGCGCTGGATGTTGTTCATCCGCACTTTCAGTTTGCGCAGTGCCGCCAGGTAACGATCCATGATCGTGCTGTCGGCGCCTTCAGCGTTCTGCGTCGCGAAGACCCGCGACACCGGCTCGAAGCGCTGGGCCAGGCTGCCGTCATCCACCGCAGGCAGCGGCGAGAGCATGGCAGCGGTCGGCGCTTGCGGGCCGCTGACCAGCCCGGTGACCTTGCTCCAGAAATCATCGGGCTTCGGCGTGCCGGCCTGTTGATTGACCTGGGGCGCGGGCACGTCCCACTGGGTGTTGTCGTTGACCCCGGACAGCAGGATTTTCACCGGCGAGTTCTGCACGTCACTCAGCAGCGACAACTGCTGGGTGGCGTTGGCCATGTCGGTGAAGTGGCGCACGCCGATGCTGCTCAGCAGGGTGTACCAGGACTGGGCATAGTCACGCTTGTAGCGCGCCATGAACTCGCGCATGAAGTTGGCTTTCTGGATGATGCTGTCGCCGCCGTCGCCGTCCAGAACCCAGTCGGACTCGTTGCGCAGGTTGCTCGACATCAGCTTGATCAACTCGGGTTTGACGAAACCGTCCCAGCCCTGGCGGGTGAAGATTGCCGGCACCGCCTCACTGCCATAGAGCAACTGACGGCCGGGCAACG
Organism: Pseudomonas sp. HP_01; assembly: GCF_055284355.1. Lineage (NCBI taxonomy): Bacteria > Pseudomonadati > Pseudomonadota > Gammaproteobacteria > Pseudomonadales > Pseudomonadaceae > Pseudomonas > Pseudomonas sp. HP_01. The sequence goes on from NZ_JBTOPV010000023.1 coordinate 260,262, forward strand.
GCACCAGCTCGTTGAGGCCCACGGCGGGGAACTGGCGACTGGCTTCCAGTTGCAGGCGCAGGTATTCACGGTCCACCAGCGAACTGGAAATCATGAACGACTTGAGGCTCCTGCGGGTTTCTTCGACCAGTTGATCATTGCGGGGCAGGGCAGGGGCCTGTCCGGTCTTGAGCAACTGCACGTACATCGGCACGTTGTCGGCGATCACTTCATCGCTCACCGGGCTGTCCGCCGAAGCGGTGTTGCTCCAGGCAACGGGCAAGGCAGCGCTGACGAATTCCGGGTCCGAGTGCGCACTCGGTTGGGTCAGCATCAGGTACAGCTTGAGCGAGTTGTAGGACTCGATGATCGAGGCCACTTGTTGCTCATCCAGGCGCCCTAGCATTTCTTCGGACAACGACAGCCCGCCGGTGGTGGCCGACAGTTCCGCTGCGTCACTGGCCGTGGCCGGATTACGCAGATCGGCAAGGGCGGCTTCGCGGGTCTTGGTCACGTTGCTGCGCACGGCGCCTTTGAGACGACTGCCGACATCACCGACGCTGCGCGGGATGCTGCTCAGGCTCGGCTTGCCGGTGGTGGCAGTCAAACCGCGCACGCCGCGATCCACCAGCTTTTGGCCTTTGCCGGGCTTGCTGCCGGGCTTGTCACTTGACTTACCAGCAGTGGCACCGAGTTCGTTCTGAGGGTCCACGGATTTGGTGAACTCGTTGAACGCGCGCATCTGCATTTGCAGCTTCAGCGCCACCGGCTCAAGGGCCTGGCTGCGCAGTTGCTGGAGATAGGCTGTTTGCGCGGCAGCAAAGATTTCGTCACCGCGATACAGGCCGGCACTCAATTGCAGCGGCACGCCCTTGGCGCGGTGTTTTTCGATTTGCGCCAGTTCATGGCGCAGCAGCTCCAGGCCTTCACCGGCGGCCATGCGCTGGGCGCGGTCGGGGGCGTCGCTCAGCTCGGTCAGTTTGTCTTGCAGGGCGGCGATCCACTCACGGTTGTGCTGGAACGACAGCGCCTGCCAGCCGATGAAACCGAAACCTGCGAGCAGTGCGGCGGCGATGACCACCGGCGTCATGGACCTGTCGCGGCCGTCGCGGGATTGATACGAGGTCAGCTCGCGATCGGGGAAGATCACCCGGCGGAAGGTGTCGGTGATGAAGTAGCTGCGGTCGCCTGTTTTCCGGCCATTGGCCTGGGCGGTTTGGGCGCCGTCGCTGGCTGGCTGCAGAGCGAAGGATTCGGCGAGATCGTCGTCGAACACCTGGCTCAGCTGCTCGGCGGTCTGCAGCGCGCTGGTGAAGTACAGGCCGCGCAGCAGCAAGGGGCTGCCGTGGCTGGCCGGTTGAGTGAAGTGCTCAAGGAACGGCACCAGCACGCTGGACAGCTCGGCGAAGTAATTGGGGAAGTTGAGCAGCGCGCTGTTGGCGTCGGAACCGAGCCTGATCATCTGCGCATCGACGTGACGCTGTACGCCGTTGTGCAAGTTCCTCAGTTTGCTGTCGAGGACCGTCTTCAAGCCCTGGGTGCGGATTTCCGACAGGGCGAATGTCATGCCCAGCGGCTGCTGACGCTCGTTCAGGTCCAGACCGTCGAAGGCCTGATTGAAACCCGGCAACTGGTCGGTCTTGCTCAGCATCAGGTAGATGGGCGGATGGGCGTCGAGGCTGCGGCTGTATTCTTCGATGCGCGCGACCAGCTGGATCGCCATCTCCGCACGTTCCTGGGCGGTGGCCGCCAGCAGTTCCGGCAGGCTGACCACCAGCACCAGACCATTGATCGCGGTTTTCTTGCGCTGCTTTTTCAGCAGTTGCAGGAAGGCGGTGAATTCGCTCGCCGACTGGTCGTCATTGAGGTAACGGCCGGCCGTGTCGATCAATACCGCTTCAGGGCTGAAGTACCAGTCGCAGTGGCGGGTGCCGCTTTCGCCACTGCTCTGGCCTCCGGCGGTGGTGGCCGACAGCCCCGAGCGGGTCAGCAGCGAAGTCTTGCCCGCCGCTGACTGGCCAATCACCAGGTACCACGGCAGCTCATACAGTGCCGACGAACCGCCGCCGCCTGCCGAGCGATCGGCTCGGAGCATGGTGATCGCGTGCTTGAGGCGATCACGCAGCACTTGCTGGTCGCGGAAATCGCCGTCGGCCGGCAATGAGCGGTCGACTTCATGGTGCACCAGACGCTCTAGATTTCGCTCCGCGGACATGCGTCGCAGCTGGCGCAATATTCCGACGAAGACATAGAACGCGCTGACCACTAGCATGACCTGAAGCAGGTATTCCCGCGACCATTGGCTGCGCGTCGCCACGACCACGCACGCGACGAGGCTCGCCAGCCACAGCGCGATGAGGATGAACCAGAAACTTTTTAGAGCGCGAAGTAGTGTTTTCATGTCTTCCTGACCCGCTTACCCGAGTAGTGCTCAGGCACTGAACAATTGGCTGATGTGTTCGGACAATAAGGCAACGTCCTTGCCCAGCAGCCAGTCCAGCGTCAGGTAAACCGCCAGACAGACCAGTGCGATCAACGCCAGGTACACCCACACCGGCACCTCGTGGCGCAGCATCTGCGAGACCTGATCCGGCAGCGCCCAGTCCGGGGACAGCGCCTTGGGGGTCTTGCGATAGCGGGCGATGTCCTGGCCGAGGGTGTTGGCCAGATAGCGCAATTGATCCTTGCCTTCACCGACGCTGAATTTGCCTTCGAAACCCAGTGCCAGGCACAGGTGATACACCTCCAGCACGTCGAGGTTGCGTTTGACGTCGGCGCGCAGGGTCTCGATCTTGTCGAAGAAACCTTCGCCCGCCAGGTGCACGCCGAAGTGGCGGAATTGCAGCGGCGACACTTCGATGTGCCGGCGCAGCTCGTTGACCTTCTCGGCCGGCGCCGCCAGTGCGGCGTTGGCTGAAGGGGGAGCACCGTCGGCTTTAACCACGACCGGCGCCTCGGGCATTTTGGCCCGCAGCACGCTTTCGTCGAGAAACGCGCACAACGCGTATTGCGTGTCCTTGACCTGCTCGACGCTGTAATCCGAGGCGCGGGCTTCCCGCTCCAGGGTCGCGAAGAAGCTGTCCACGCTCTCCTCGAAGGCGCTGACCGAAGTCACTTGACGGCCACGACGCAGGATCAGCGCCATGCTGATGAATTCCTGCACCAGGTCTTTGAGGGTCGGTTTTGGCTGGTCGGCGGCCATGGCGCCTTGCATTACGGCTTCGCTCATTTGAGTACTGCCATCAGTTCAAGCTTGAGGTTGGTGAAAGCGCTGGGTGCGTAGAACGAGATCGCCTGGGCGCTCATCATGCGTTCGTAGACCCGGCCATGGGGTTCGATCGAGAAGTAGTGGTTGTCCAGACGCACCGGAATGGCGTTGGGCAATCGCGTCGAATGGTTGAGCGTGGCGCCGGGCATGGCGCTGTTGACCACCACTTCGATGTCTTCCGGCGAGCCGACCTTGACCGCCCGCGGTACCAGTTCCAGCAGGCTGGAGCCGGGCATGTCGGCGTGTACGGAGATGTAGAAGTCGGCATCGACCAGACGCGGATCGTGCAACTGGCCCTGCCAGTACGAGGGCTTGGTCTGGGTCAGGTTGATGACGATGCACTGGTTCGGGATGACGTTGTCCAGCAGCGTTCGGATCATCTGGTCCAGGGTGACCAGCGACGCCGCCGGGTCGTGGTGGTTGTACTCGGGGATGTCGTTGAGTTCGACGTCCAGCGAAAAGGTCAGCAAGCCGCCGGCCAGCTCCGCCAGGAACAGGTACAGACGCTCCGGGTGCAGACGCGGGTGAGCCAGCAAGTGGGCCAGATTCGGGTACGCGCGGTTGACCGTGTTGAGCAACCAGAACAGCGTGACGTCGCTGGAACCGAATTCGGCAATCTGGTCGGCACGTTCGCGGCGGCGGCCGGATAGCGCCTTGCTCTTGGAGTGCAGCGCGCCGAGCAGACGCTTGCCCAGGCCGATCAGGGTTTCGTGGGTGCCCAGGTGCAAGGTTGGGTGTACGAACTGGGTGTCGAGGCTGAAGCCGCCGATGTTGTTGCGCGACAGGCGCGCGATCGGGCAGTAGCTGTAGCCGTCCAGGGTGTCGCCGTCGATCAGCATGACCACGTTGAGGCGCAGGCTGGTGATCTCGTTTTCCAGATCGCCTTCGTTGAGGTCGGGCAGGGTGTCGAACTGCTTGCGGAAACGCCGCGCGCTTTTCTGCTCCTGGCCGTCTTCGACGTAATTGAGACCGAACGGCTCAGGCAGCTTCAAGGCGGCGTAGACCTTGAAGTCATTGCCCTTGAGCAACTCGCGCAAATCCCGCGCAGCCGGCAGCGGATCATGTGACGGCGCGTCGAACAGGCTGCCGTCGGGAAACACCAGCTTCAGCCGCTTGAATTGCAGGGACCCGCCGGCCAGCGCTTCTTCGTCGATCTGCATGGCCTGCACGCCCCAATGGAAGGGCGTGGCGCGCAGCGTCGATTCGCTCAGCTGGTGCTGATGGAATTCATCCTGGTACTGGAAGTGCTGTGGCAGAAGAAACATGCCTTCGGACCACATCACGCGGCTTTGCTTACTCATGAACGCCTTCCACTAATGAATCGAACTTTGACTGCGCGCCTTTTTGAGCGGAGTCGACCGCTGTGTCCTGGGCCTTCTGCACCGCTGCGTCCTGCACCTGTTGAGTCAGTGACGGATTGCCTGCATTGGCGGCGGGCGAGGGCGAGGGCATGACATTGCTTTTGGCGAACTGCGCCTCGGTCTGCGGCTTGTTCAGCACATCCTGGCCGCGCACCGCCAGCACATGGTTGTTGTCGACCAACACGCGCAGGCCGTCGGAGGAAAACCAGATGCCGTCCTTGCGCAGGGAGTTGGCGTCGAACGCGACTTTCCAGTGGCTCTTCTCATCGGAGCGGAAGAACGCAGCGATGCCGACATAGCCGGTGGCCGTGTTCAGGGGCCACTGGTCGATCTGGCCCATGCCCGGCAGCAGGGTGATTTCCTGGCTGTCGATGAGCGTATTGCCGAGGGCCTGCTGCGGGTTGTCCCACAGCGAATCGGCGTCGATGGACGCAAAGCGCTCAAGCGCCGTGAGCTGATAGACCCGCAGCACAACCGACAGCGGCCGGCCGCTTTCATCGGGGTTGAGCTGGTTGCCGCCGTCGGCTGTGAGGATGACTTTTTCCTTGTCGCCGAACAGCATGTCGCCGGCCCACGTGTCATCGACGCGCTTGCTGGCGCGGTCGGTGATGCCGCAGGCGGTGAGCGCCATCACGACCGTCAGAAGGGCCACGCGGGTGGCCCAGCCAGCCCCGGCGCAAAGACGTTCCCTGTTTCGCATATTCATGACTGCATACCTATGAATGCTCGATCAATCCAGCCAGCTCAAACCAGTCGGTAGGCGAAACCGCCGTCGCTGCCCAGCTCGATGTTCAGGCTCTGAATCGGTTTGTCCTGGGCCATGCGTTCCAGCACGTGCTGGGACAGTTCCGGCATGAGGGTCTTGGACAGAATGTTGTCGATGTTGCGTGCGCCACTGTCGACCTCGGTGCAGCGCGCCGCGATGGCCTTGACCAGCGCCTCGTCGTAACCGAGCACGGCCTGGTGATTGCGCTCGAAACGCTTGCGAATGCGCTCCAGCTTCAGGGCAACAATGCGCTCCAGAATCTCGTCCTGAACCGGGTAGTACGGCACGATGGTCAGACGCCCCAGGAAGGCCGGCTTGAACACCTGGTTCAGCTCGTCGCGCAGGTCCTCGACGATCTCGTCCGGGGTCGGCTGCTCGGTGGTGTTCAGGCAGCGCTGCATGATGCGATCGGTGCCGGTGTTGGAAGTGAGGATGATCACTGTGTTGCGGAAGTTGATCTCGCGACCTTCGCCGTCATCCAGCACGCCCTTGTCGAAGACCTGGAAGAACAGCTCAAGCACGTCCGGGTGGGCTTTTTCCACTTCGTCCAGCAGCACCACGCTGTAGGGTTTGCGCCGCACCGCTTCGGTCAGCACGCCGCCTTCGCCATAACCGACATAACCCGGCGGCGAGCCTTTGAGGCTGGAAACGGTGTGGGCTTCCTGGTACTCGGACATGTTGATGGTGATGACGTTACGCTCGCCGCCGTACAGGGTGTCGGCCAGCGCCAGGGCGGTTTCGGTCTTGCCGACGCCGCTGGGGCCCAGCAGCAGGAACACGCCGATGGGCTTGTTCGGGTCTTCCATGCGTGCGCGGGAGATCTTGATGCGTTTGCCGATCTCCGCCAAGGCATGATCCTGCCCCAGCACGCGTTCACCCAGCAGTGCCGGCAGGCGCTGCACGGTGTCGATTTCGTTGCGCAGCATCTTGCCCAGCGGGATGCCGGTCCAGCCGGAAATCACCTCACCAATGGTGCCGCCATCGACCAGGGCGTGGACCAGCGGTTGCTCGCCTTGCACCTCGGACAGCTCGGCGCGCACGGCAGAAATTTCGCTGACATCGGGTGTCTCGACGCTGCCCAGTTCAGCCAGTTTCTTGACGAGATCCAGCTCGCGCTGCCATTGCTGCTCCAGCGTCTCGCGAGTCTTTTGAACGCTCTGCAACTCCTCGTTCAGTGCAGCGAGACGGCGGGAGTGGTCGCTGCCTTTGGCGGCTTCCTGCTCCAGCACCGAGATCTCAGCCTGGACGTTGTCGATCTGGCGCTTGCAGTCTTCCAGCGGGCCGGGCTGTGCCGACTGCGCCAGGGCCACGCGGGCGCAGGCGGTGTCGAGCACGCTGACGGCTTTGTCCGGCAACTGACGCCCGGTGATGTAGCGGTTGGACAGGCGCACGGCCTGCACCAGCGCTTCGTCCATGACCGTGACCTTGTGGTGTTCCTGCATTTTGCCGAGCAGGCCACGGAGCATGTAAATGGCTTTGTCTTCGTCCGGCTCTTCGACCTTGACCACCTGGAAGCGGCGGGCGAGGGCGGCATCTTTCTCGAAGTACTTTTTGTATTCAGCCCAGGTGGTCGCGGCGATGGTGCGCAGCTCGCCCCGGGCCAGTGCCGGCTTAAGCAGATTGGCGGCATCGTTCTGCCCGGCCTGACCGCCGGAACCGATCAGCGTGTGGGCTTCGTCGATGAACAGGATGATCGGGTGCAGGCTGCGCTTGGTTTCTTCGATGACTGACTTCAGGCGGTTCTCAAACTCGCCCTTGACCCCGGCGCCGGCTTGCAGCAGCCCCAAATCGAGGGTGTGAATCGCCACGTCCTTGAGCACCGACGGCACGTCGCCCTGAACGATGCGCAACGCCAGGCCTTCAACGACCGCGGTTTTACCCACGCCGGCTTCACCGGTGAGGATCGGGTTGTTCTGCCGGCGACGGGTCAGAATGTCGACCATCTGCCGCACTTCGAACTCGCGGCCCAGCACCGGATCGATGCGGCCGTCGCGAGCGCTCTGGGTCAGGTTGATGGTGTACTGATCCAGCCCCGGCGTCTTGCCGTTGCCCTGAACGGCGCGGCCGTTGGCGGCTTTCGGGCTTTCCAGCGGGCTGGCCAAGCCGGATTCCGGGCTGCCTTCCACCAGTGCGGCGAGATTGACGCGCAGGTCGTCGGCGTTGATTTTTTCCAGCTCCGGAGCGGAGGCCACGACCACGCGGTGCAGCTCGTCATCGTCCAGCAACGCCTGAATCAGGTAGCCGGTACGGATCTGGCTCTGGCCGAATTCGATGGAAGCCAGCACCCAGGCCTGTTCGATCATCCGGGTGATGTGCGGCGACAGGGCCGGCGTGCGCGTGTTGCCTTTTTTGAAGGTGCCCAGGGCCGTGACCAACTGCGCCTGCAAGCGCTCGGGAACCACGTCGTAATGACGCAGGATCGCCGGCAAATCGTTGTCGTTGTTTTCCAGCAGCTGCAGCAGCAGGTGCTCGACTTCAACGTCGTAATGGTTTTCTGACAAGCACAGGGCGGCAGCGCCTTCTGTGGCTGTGCGACTGGTTTCGTTCAGTTTGGCGAACAGCGACTTCAGGTTCACAGTGAGACCCCATCAAAAGGAATATGGAAAAGAGCACAACGGGCCGGTTCGACATCGGCGCCCGGACGTTTCAACCAGCCCAGCCAGCCCAGCGCGACGTTGCCCTGACGGCCGATTTTTGCCAGCGGCACCGCTTCACGCTTGAGGGTCGGCGCGATCTGGAAATCCAGGTGCGCGCCGACGTAAAAACGCACCAGTTCCACCAGCTTCTGGTAGTCCTCGGTGCCGGGCTGAAAACGCTGGTAGTCGGCCAGCGCCAACGGGCCGATGTCGATGCGCACGCTGGACTGGTAATCCCAGACCCGGTTGCCGACCACGGCGCTCTGCCCGAGGGCGGCGTTCTTGCGGCCCAGCTGCGTGCACTGGCTCACGTCGAGTTTCAGCCAGCCCCCGGCGAACTGCCGGACCTTGAACGGCAGCGAGAAGTAAAAGCTCAGCATCACTTGCAGGTTCAGCGCGTTGCGCGGCTTCTGCGCAAACATCCCCGAGAAATAGCTGAACAGCTCCCGACGCAGCGGTGAGCCTTCAGGGCCGAACTTTTGCTTCTGCGCCTGCGGGCCCAAACCCACCAGGTGCAGCAGGTAGCGATCGAAGTCCGACGTGCCATTGCGCTCGTACTCGATGTAGAACTTGTATTTCTGCCAGGCCTCGTAGAACAGCGTGGTCATGCGATGGGAAAACACGTCAAGAAACGCGTGAGCAGCGTCGTCCCGGTACTGAATGTGGCGGTCGAGCAACAGCTCGGTGTACGGGCGCGGCAATACGCCGGACGGCCCGACCAAGCCCATGAAGGTCACCTGCACTTCGGTCAGCGGCAGCCCGGCCGCGGACACCTTGCCCTCGCGCTCGAACTTCATGTCGCTGACTTCGCTTGCCGGAAAATTCAGCGACAGCTGCGAGCGAAAGCGCAACGGGTCTTCATGGGGCCGCGTCTGCAGGTCCATTCGCCCGTTCCTGCTGTAATGCAGGCGGAGCAAACGCACCAACTGAAAGAATTCGAATCGGTGCGGCTCAGCCCGTGCCTGGTCGATCAGACCAGGGGTTGATCGCCGGTTCGCGGGGGCCATTGGACCACTCTCTTTTCGCGCTGCAAGGTGCGCAGGGTTAATTGGGTAAAGCTGTTGATCGAGCAGTACTGGCCGAAAAAATGGTCGAGCACCATGCCGAACAGAAACACGCCGCTGCCGGTGTACTGGCTTTCATCGAATTTGAGGGTGATGCCGACGCCGCGCACGAAGTTCGGCCGCGGGTGGCCGATCCGAGCGACCACCGGCTCGCTGCTCACCGAGACGATGCCGTTGATCTGCTTACGGATCGCCGAGGTGTTGCGGTAGTTGTAGAGCGACAGCAATTCCAACAGCACGTCGCGGCCTTTGCTGACCAGCGACATGTGGTTCAGCGACAGGTGCGAGACCAGGCGCCAGATCACCCCGTTGCCCAGTGGCACGCGCACCGATGCGGTGGGCTTGCGCAGGCAGCGGATGTCGTCGATGACCGAGCCTGCCGGGACACTGAAGTCCCCGCGCGCGCCGCCGAAGGGCAGCAGTGAAGGCAGGTCGCGGTTGCTGCAGGTCAGACGGATGCTCAAGGTATCGCTGGCCGAGTTGATCAGCTCCAGATCCCGGTCGACCACCCGAATGAACATGTCGGTGCCGTCCCGTTGCCGGCTCTGGGAGGGGCGTCGGCGGGCGATCCAGAAGCTGTTGCCCGGCCCCTGATCGGCGCGCGGCTCGAAGAACGGATGACAGCTGGTGACCTGCTCCAGCCCGCCGACTTTCTTGACCCGGCGCACCTGGTCGATGGACACCACCTCGGCGGTGTTTTGCATGCGCACGTCCGGAATGATGGCGTATTCATGCTGCGCGTGGGTCAGGGTGATCGGCTCGGCCTGCTGGCGGAACAGGTTGATGATCGGCGTGCAGTTGAGCTTGAAGTTGGCGCGGCCGATGTTCTGCGTCAGGCGCGCCAGCCGGTCGTGCAGGTCGTAGTCGGAGAAGTAGAAACTGATCTCGACTTTGCCCAGGGCCTTGCCCGCCAGAATGCGTCCGAAACCGGACAGGTCGAAAAACATGAACTTGTCCGGGAAGGTGAAGTATTCGTGCAGCAGCCGGTAGCCCAGAAATGAACGTTCCGAGTAATCCACCAGCCCTTCATCCAGGCCATAGCCGACAGCCTTCAACGCGTTGGCCGGCAGCGCCACTTCGCGCATACGGCCTTCGTCTTCAAAAGTGAGCGTGGCTTTGGCCAGGTTGTTGAAGAGCAACTCGTAGAGCTGCAGCATCAGCGTGCTTTCGCCGTCGAGGAAAAAGCGCAGCGAGTCCAGTTCCATCTGGCCGAACAATACGTCCGAGGTCGCCGTCAGGCCGATGCGCAAACGCGCCACCAGGTCAGCGCTGTGGCCGTTGAACGCTGAGCGTTCCATCTCGACGAACGAGGCCTGCTGGACACTGATCGGCCACAGGTCGACCGGGTAGCAGGTGCGGAACTTGCACACCACGCTGTCGATGGGCGTGGCGTGGATCTCGGTGTGACGCGCCACGCGATAGGCGTCGGTGACTTTCTCGTTCTTGCCCAGGGTGAACTCGACGATGGACATCGACGGGGTTGGGCGCAGGTAGTGCGGGTACAGCACCTCAAGGAACGACTCGACGATTTCCGGAAACTCGTCATCGAGCTTCTTGTGCACCCGTGCCGCCAGAAACGAAAACGCCTCGATCAACCGCTCGGTGTGAGGGTCCTCGCAGTTATCGCCCTCGATGAGCAACCGGGAGGCGATTTTCGGGTACTGGCTCGCGAACTCCTGGCCCAGAAAGCGCAGGTGCGACAGTTCCTTTTCGTAATAGGGGAGCAGGTCGTCGAGCATCAGTTGAGGTTCTGTACTGTGTATTCCTGGGTATTGACCTGCAACACCGCGTCAAATGAAACCTGACGGGAGATGTCTTGCAGGCGCAGTACGGCGTCAACGCGAAAGGTCAGCATGCGTTGGCCGGTTTGTTGTGCGAGCAGTTGTACCTTGACGCTGCGAAAGCGCCGGTCGCCGTCGGAAATCGCCTTCTCCAGCTGCTGCTGAATCAGATAGCGGTCCTGGGGGTCGAGCACGCTTTTGCTGGTGAAATCGGGCATGCCGTAATCGAGAATCGTCCCAGGCAGTTGCGGGAAACCGGCGAGTTCGCCAGCCACCAGCGACTGGCGGGTGTTCACCAGAATTTCCAGGTCACGCACGATGCTGGCCTTGTAATCGGCCAGCGAACACAAGCGTTGCGCCGAGGCTTCAACGGACTGGTGCGGACGGTCGTCCAGCAACCGGTCCAGCAGTGACGGCAACAGCTTGTGTTGGCTACTCATGTTGCCTCCCTGGCAGATCCGGACCGGTTAACCGCGTGTGGATTGCGGCAATTCGGCGACCAGTCGCAGCGACGCCGTCAGCTCATCCAGTTGGTAATGGGGACGCAGGTACGTCACGGCCTTGTACACGCCAGGCTTGCCAGGTACTTCGAAGACTTCGGCGCGGGCTTCACGCAGCGGGAACTTGGCCTTGGCTTCCTGGCTGGCGGTGTCGTCGAGCAGCACGTAGCTGGACAGCCACTTGTTGAGGAACATCTCGACGTCTTTGCGCGAAGCGAAGCTGCCGACCTTGTCGCGCATGATCGCCTTCATGTAGTGAGCGATACGCGAGGTGGCGAAGATGTACTGCAACTGCGCCGAAAGACGGGCGTTTGCGTTGGCGATGTCGGTGTTGTACTGCTTTTGCTTCTGGGTCGACTGGGTGCCGAAGAACGCCGCGTAGTCGGTGCCCTTGCAGTGCACCAGCGGGATGAAACCGAGGTCGGAGAGTTCTTTCTCGCGGCGGTCGGTGATCGCGATTTCGGTCGGGCACTTGAGGGCGATTTCGCCGTCATCGGTCTTGAACGTGTGAGTCGGCAGACCTTCCACCAGACCGCCGCCTTCGACACCACGAATTGCCACGCACCAGCCGTAGCGCGAGAACGCGTCGGTGACCCGAGTGCCCAGAGCGTAGGCAGCGTTCATCCACAGGTACTTGTTGTGGTCACGGCCATCGACACTTTCGACGAAGTTGAATTCTTCGACCGGCGTGGTATCCGGGCCATACGGCAGGCGACCCAGCACGTGGGGCAGGGTGAGGCCGACATAACGGGAGTCTTCGGAGTTACGGAAGGACTTCCACTTGGCGTATTCGACGGTGTCGAAGATCTTCGCCAGATCGCGCGGGCCGGACATGTCGGTGAACGAGTCCCAGCCGAACAGCTCGGGCGACGCAGCCGAAATGAATGGCGCGTGGGCGGCGGCCGCAACGTGGGAGATCTCTTCGAGCAGGTACATGTCTTCCGGGTTACGGTTGAACTCGTAGTCACCCAGCAGCATGCCGAACGGAGCGCCACCGAAGGTGCCGTACTCTTCTTCGTAGATCTTCTTGAACAGCGCGCTCTGGTCGAATTCCGACGAGGCCTTGAGGTCGCGGACCAGGTCTTTCTTCGAGGCGTTGAGCAGGTGAATCTTCAGCGTGGTGCTGGTCTCGGTCTGATCGACCTGGTATTTCAGGCCACGCCAGGACGCTTCAAGCTGCTGGAATTCACGGGCGTGCATGATCTCGTTCATCTGCTCGGAGAGCATCGAATCGATCTCGGCGATGCGCGCATCGAGCACGGCGATCAGGTCTTTGCTTGGCGTCATTTCGCCTTCCAGCACCTGACCCACCAGCTCGCCGATCAGATCACGGGTGCGGGTGCGTTCAGTTTCGGAGCGGGCGACACGGCTTTCGGAAATGATGCTGTCGAGCAGCGAAGACTGTGGGGCGAAGTTTTCCACTTCAACCAGATCAGTGTCCGGCTGGGCCACGGTTTGTTTGTCGTTCATGGTCGTGCTCCTGCTTACTCTTTGGCGTCGGTGGCGGGAACGGCGGCTTCACGACCGAATTCCTTGCCCAGCGTTTTCAGCTTTTCAGTGTTCTGCAACACGTCCATCAACAGCTCTTCGAGCTTGTCGTTGCCGCCCATTTTGTTGCGCAGGTCGGCGAGCTTGTTGCGCACTTCCAGCAGCTTGCGCAGCGGCTCGACTTGCTTGACCACGTTCTGCGGTTCGAAGTCTTCCAGCGCGTTGAAGTTGAGCTCGACGCCCAGCTGCGTGCCGTTCTTGGCCAGGGTGTTGTCGACGCGATAGGCCAGGCGCGGCTTGATGCCTTTGAGCACGCCATTGAAGTTGTCGCGGTCAATGAAGATGAATTTGCGATCCTTGAGCTTGGGCAGCGGCTCAAGGGGGTTGCCGGAAAAATCGCCCAGCACGCCGACGACAAAGGGCAGCTCTTTCTTTTCCTGAGCATCGCCGATGTCGACGTCGTAGGTGATGTGGACCCGAGGGGCGCGAACGCGGTCGAGTTTGTGCTGGGTACTTTCCTTCTTCGCCATCGTGTTCTCCTGTGCGAGCAACTCGCTGCAAGTCATTTTGCGTGTCGGCTCGACGTTGAGCCGAGTGCTTTACAGTCCTTCGATCGTCATCAGCAGGCGCTGACGAATCTCATCTTTCATTTCCATGATGCTGTCCTGGCCCACCAGTTCTTCGAAACTGGCGTTGCCGGCAATCTGCGTGCTGCTGCGAATGACCGAGTCGTCCGGCAGCGTCGAGCGCACCGGGGAGCTGATCACGCAGAACGGCAAGTCGCCAAAATCCTTCAGTCGCTCGAAGCTCACCGGAAAACGCAGACCGTCGAACAGACGGTTCAGGCCCGGTGACTTGCTCACGCAATAAAAAAGCACCAGGTAGTGCACGACGAAGCGGTACAACTCGGCGCTGCTGCGGTTAGGGTCTTTGATGACGCTGCGAAAGCGCGCCAGATCAAAGGAATTGAAGCCGATCACCCAGCGCGTCGGGCTGGTGATGCGGATGGTCTGGCCGCTGTCGGCCAGGACCTTGTCGTATTCCAGCGGAAACAGCTCGGGCGTGGTGCTGATCAGGTTCAGCGGCACTTCCATCTCATTGACCAACTGGAACGGAGACGCCGAACCAATCCTGTCGTACAGCTCTTTGAGTTCTTTGAAGTGGTGTTGAGTCTCCCGGCCACTGCTGCGCTGGGCACCCTGAAGGTACTCACCGAACAGATTCTGCGGACGGATCAGCAGCGCCAGCGTGGCCAGGTAATCGGACGCCTGTGCTTTAAGCACGTCGGAAATAGCCCGGGTCTGGCTGCGCAGCTTTATGAGTGCTTCTACGTCAAACGTTTGAGTCATGGGTACATCGTCCCTGAACCTTTCTCAACAATGCGGCGAATGCGACGAGACAGCGTGAAGAGATACGCGTTGCCCGGCTGGCACACCTTCTCGAGAAGCAGTCCGGATGAACGTCATCCCGAAAACTCGCTGCGAAGATTAGGCGCGTGAAACGTGGCCGAACACCGATAGCTAGTAGCCAGCAGTGTCAGCTCAGGCAGTTAATTGTGTGGGAAAGTTCCTACAGACGCGAAGTTTTTCTCACATTTGATACAGGCCGCAATGATGCTTTATGGCCAGTACTGTCGCTGCGGTTAGCTTGGAAATGGCTCCAGGCCTTGTGATTCAAGGGCTGCAGGGTTTTATTGGATCCCTTTGGCAGGTTTAAAGAAAAGGGTCGAAAGGTGAACCGGTTCACCTACTGATCTGAACTTACCGGACAACTAAGGAAAATCGATGCAAAAGAGCTTTGCTGGAGCGGTGACGAATCTGTGGTTTTTTGTGCGGCGTCTCGATTTTCTCGGGCGCGGGGTGGTGTAGTTTGCCGGGTTGTGGCTTGGGTCGATGGCTTGGGCTGAGCGTCGTTTTTGTGGAAGGGATTTATCAAGGGAGCGGGTGATGGAAGTGCGAGGCTGGTTGAGGGCGGTGCTGGGGCGCGCGGGGCGGGCGGAGGAGGTTGTGCCAGGGTCGAAGTCAGAGTCAGCTTCTGCCGACGGCAAGGAGCGGGGGCAGGAGCAGCCGTTGTCGCGGGTGCAGCAACTTCTGAGCGGGTTGCCGGTTTGTCCGGCGCCTGGTGCGTTCGCGACGCCGCCGCCCGTTTGTCCTTCGGTCTGGGAAAGAGATAAGGCATTACTCGCCAGGTATCACGCCTATGTGGACGATGCCGAAAAGAATGGCGGGCGAGCGCTGCCAGACGCTTCTCGGGAAGAGGGACGTGAGCTTGCAGCGCAATGGCGGTCCAGGGCGATCGACCTTTCCAGCGCTAAAGCCACCGAGCAATGTGACGGAATTTATTGGTACTTCCAGAGCGCAGCCATAGCTTCACTGTTCGCGGACGGACCGGAATCGGAAGCCTTTGCCCGCTACAGGAGGGACGCGGAATCGTATCGGGGATGGAGCAGGGTCGGTGGTCAGGTCCAATTGTTCGACGAGTATGTGACCGTGATTGCGTCTGGCGCACAGCTCGGTGCGGATATTTAGTGACTGACTGACTGGTTTCTGTGGGAGTGAGCTTGCTCACGAAGGCAGTGTGTCAGTCGATATGTTCGTTTCAGACACACCGCGTTCGCCAGCAAGCCGGCTCCTACGGATCGCGTGAGCGCCGACGATGGTGCGCTTTGCCAAAGATCTCCGGGTTGCATGAACGCCGACGAGTGCATGCGTTACCAAGATCCCCTGTAGGAGCGCGCTTGCCCGCGAAGGCAATCTGTCTGTCACGAATGGCTTGCCTGACACACCGCGTTCGCCAGCAAGCCAGCTCCTACGGATCATGTGAACGCTGACAGTGGTGTGCTTTGCGAAAATCCCCTGTAGGAGCGCGCTTGCCCGCGAAAGCAATCTGCCTGTGACGGATGCCCTGCCTGACACACCGCTATTT